>CAZIXH010000352.1:0-5816 GCA_964543055.1 uncultured bacterium | reverse complement strand
AGCACCAGCCGCCCCCCTGGCCTGAGGGCTGCGGCCATCGAGCGCACGGCCCCCTCGGCATCCAGCACCCAGTGCAAAGCGGCATTGGAAAACACCGCGTCGAAAGGCTCTGGAACGTGAAAATGAGCTGCATCGCCCTGTATGAACTGAAGCTGGGGGTAGTTGCGCCGGGCTTGAAGGAGCATGGCTTCGTCGAGGTCGAGCCCCACCACCGTTGCGCCTGCCTGTGCAATTTGGGCGGTGAGTTGCCCGGTACCACAACCTACGTCGAGGATGCGCTCACCCGCTTGAGGCTGGAGCAGCTCGAGCAAGGGTGCGCCTAACTTCCAGACAAAGGCATGCTGGTCTTGATAAAGATCCGTGTTCCAGGATGGATTTGACATCGAGTACCCATTCTTCAATAAAGCCTTGCTACTGGTCGAGCAGAGACCCTCTACGCTAAGTTTATACGGTCAGAATTTATGTGTGGATGCAATTTATGGACAACAACGCATTCATGCTTGCACACCAACCGACCAGTGTGCATAAAATATCAATATGGTAGCAATTTATTCTTGATTCGCTGGTCAAAAAGATGTTTATTCGTGATTGTATGCACAAGAGTTGGGTTGCAAATTACACCCCAATGCTATGAGTGCGAATACAATCAGGGCAAACTATGAAAGTTTCTGCGCAACTCGACTTCCTGCCCGTCACCGCCGATTTAGCTTCTGTTGTGCATAGCCTGTACCTGAATTGTCCCACCTATATCGCCCTGATTGGAGGTGACACGCCTACCCTCAATGATATTCGGCGTGAGCTCGAGACCCTGCGCCACGATACCCGGCGGCAGGCCTTGTTGTTGCAGCACGAAGACCATGTGGTGGGTTTTCTGGACTACAAGGTGGCCTACCCCGATCTGCACTCGGCTACCATTAGCCTGTTGCTGATAGATGAAAGCCTGCAAGGACGGGGCCTTGGCAAGGCTGCCGTAGAGCAGCTCGAGACCCTGCTTCGTGGTCGGATGGATCGGCTCTATGCGGTGGTGTATGGCAACAATGAACAGGCTAAACGTTTCTGGGAGCGGGTCGGCTTTGAGCACCTGCGCGATAGCGGCCCCACCCTGAGCTGGTATCTGAAGCCTTTGAAGTAGCCATAACAAGCCTCAGGTTTCATTTCATGGCCTGAACCAGGGCTTTCGGCCTTTAGCGTTCGGCCCGCCGGTGGAGCGGCCTGGGGGTTGGAATGATGCTGGCCGATTTCCGTAATATTGGGCTTATGGACCTAGGAATCGCAGGCAGACTTGCGCTGGTGACGGGGGCTTCGCAGGGGATAGGACGGGCCATTGCCACCACCTTGGCAAAGGAAGGCGCAAAAGTGGTGGTTGCGGCTCGCAGCGCGGAAAAACTGCAAGAGCTGGTGCGCGAAATCGAGCGAGATGGGGGAGAAGCCCATGCCGTTGCTGCCGATATTGCCAGGCCGGATCAACTGGAGCGACTGGTGGCTGAGGCCCAGAGCCTGGGAACCGTTGAACTCTTGCTGGGCAACACAGGCGGCCCCAGGCCGGGCGCAGCCCAGCACCAGAAAGCCCAGGACTTTCAGGCTGCCGCTGAGCAGTTGTTGTACCCGATGGTGAGCCTGGTGAATGCCTTGCTGCCGGGGATGCAGTCGCGGCATTTCGGACGAATCCTCTTTATCACTTCGCTGGCCGTCAAAGAACCCATCGAGAACCTGGCCCTCTCCAACACCCTTCGCGCTGCGCTGACCGGCTATGCCAAAACCCTCGCGAGGGAAGTAGCAGCAGAAGGCATTACGGTCAATACCCTGGGGCCAGGCTATACCCTTACCGAGCGGGTCGAGGAGGTATTTGCTTTCCGCGCCCAGAACCAGGGCATCAGCCTGGAAGCAGCCTACGCCCAGCAGACTGCGCAAATTCCGGCAGGCCGCATGGCCTCGCCGCAGGAGATTGCCGATGTGGCGGCTTTTTTGCTATCGGCCAGGGCCAGCTATCTGACCGGTCAGGCCATCATGGTAGAGGGCGGGGCCATTCGCGGGCTGTTGTGATGGGGTAGACTTCTTGTACAAGTTGCGGGTGTTTGTAAGTATCTCCACGATAGAAACGTAATGGGGAGGGAACTGGCGATTCACGAGGCTGTGCCGCTGCAAACCCCAGAATTCGCACTTTCGTTGAGCAGCATGATATTTCTATCGCGGGCGCACTTAGCAAGACAGGAAGCACTTCATTGTTGTTTGGGGCTCGAGTGTTCCCCCAAGTAGCGAAATCGTGGCACTGGTTTGCCGTCTACTTCCACATCTTCTAAAAACATGGTCAGGGGACGTACCCACAGGGTTTCGGGCTCGACGCCATAACGGGTTTCGTAGACCACATACCACTCCTCGGTTTCGGAATGCCGGGCCAGGCCGTGCACCCAGTAGTGCTTGCCCTTGTAGTGTTGGTACAAGCCTTGTTGTAACAGCATCCCTTACCTCGCCAAGCTGGTACTACTTAGCCCTATCTTTACACAAACTGCGGGCAAATAACCAGAGCTTCCCTCTGCTTATACCAACTCTGCGCGTGAGCGGCGCTAAACGCGCCCCTCACTTGCCGCGCCAGGAGGCGCGTCCGAGAGACTTGTATATCGCTTTTGCGTCACTTCTGAGCAGATTCGGTATTACAGCAATTCTCAGCACTACCTCTTATCAGCAACGCGCATACATCATCGTATTTGAGATGTCATTGTAACCGGAGGTGAAGTCATTTTCTGGACTGTTTCGGCCCCTGCAGGGCCTGGCGGTGATGTCGTGTTTTGGGGTGGTAGTGCGGGTTCTCCTGGAAGGTGTGAGTGGTATCGTGATCAGCTCCAGTAGGGTCGCACCGACTCGAGCATCCGCTCGGTCACCTGGCGGTTGCGCCGCTCGATTTCGGGTTTACGGGGGATTTCCGAGTAGCAGCCTTCGGGGTCGTGGAGGGTGTGGGTGAGAAAGTGGCCCAACTGGGTGCCCCAGCGCCTGAGCCAGGGCTCGGGAAGGTGGTCGGGGAGGGGCAGCCCCTGAAGCATCAGGTAGAGCATGGCCCAGATGCGGCTGGTGGCATCGAGGCTGTAACCGCCGCCCAGGGTATAGACCGCGCGCCCGCCTGCAAAATCGGCTACGTACTGCCGCAAGAGAGGGAACACCTTTGCGTAGGCCTGCGTCGTGAGCAGGATTTCGGCCAGGGGATCCTGGTAGTGGGCGTCGGCGCCGCACTGGATGACCAGCGCATCGGGGCGGAACCAGCGCAGGGCGGGCTCGAGGCCCATCTGCAAGACCTCCAGGTAGGAATCGTCCTCGGTAAAGGGTTCCAGCGGAATATTCAGCTTGCGCCCGGTGCCCTCGGCCTTGCCGATTTCGTGGGTGTGGCCGGTGCCGGGGTAGAGGTAGCGGCCCGACTCGTGAATCGAGAAGGTGAGTACGTTTGGCTCGTCGTAGTGAATCCACTGCACCCCGTCGCCGTGGTGCACGTCAATATCTATATAGGCTACCCGCAAGCCCTGGTTGGTCAGGTGGCGAATAGCGACCGAGAGGTCGTTATAGACGCAAAACCCCGAGGCCAGGTCTTTCTGGGCATGGTGCAGGCCACCCCCCAACTGCAAGACCTCTTTGGCCTGGCCGCTCGAGATCATCTTGGCTGCCGTGAGCGTGCCCCCCACCAGCCAGCGGGCGGCCTCGTCCATACCGGGAAAGATGGGGGTGTCGGCGGTGCCGATGCCGTAGTGATCAAAATCGGGCGAGCGCTCCCCCCGTCCAGCGGCCTCCACCCGCCGCACAAACGACTCCAGATGCACGCTGCGCACGTCCTCGCGGGTGGCCTGGGCGGGTTCGACAAAATGCAGGGGGTGGCCCAGATGTTCCAGTAAATCCAGCAACATCTCGAGCCGCACCGGGCTGAAGGGATGCTGCGGCCCAAAGTTGTAGAGCTTGTACTGGGGGCTATAGATGACCGGAACGCTCATAAGCTCTTGCCAGGAATTTCGGGGGGCCAGCGCACCTCGTAACCCTTCTGGCGCAGATCGTGGGCCAGCTTGCGGACGTCCAGGGTGCCGATCCGCACCACGGTGGTAACGGTGCCCTCGCCGCAGGGGTAGGTCAGCAGGGAATGGATGTTGATGTTGTGTTGGGCCAGTTCGCCGCTCAGGCGGGCCAGCTCGCCGGGCCGGTCATCGAGGCAAACCTCGAGCCGCCCGCTGGGCTTCTGTACCCCGGTCAGGCGCAAAAGCGCATCCAGCAGGTCAATCCCGGTTACGATACCCACCAGCTCGTTGCCATCCAGGATGGGCAGGGCCCCAATCTTGCGCTGCCGCATAACCCGCGCGGCCTCCTCCACCGGGTCCAGGGGGTCGCCGGTAATCACCGGCTGGGCCATCACCTGACCTACCGGGGTCTCGATAGGCCTGGCTCCGCCTTCCGCAAAGGGACTGGTGGCCAGCCGGATATCGCGGTCGGTAATCATCCCCACCAGGCGGCCTTCCTGCGTAACCGGAATGTGCCGGATGTTGCGCTGGAGCATGATGTGATAGGCGGCCTCGAGGGTCACCGTGGCATCCATAGTCAGCACAGGGCTGTGCATTACGTCTTTGACTAGCATTTGTTCTAGTCTACGGCACCCTAGAGGCCAGGCAGCTAGGGGCATTTGTCAGGGAAAGCGAAGAGCCAAAGGCTAAAAGCCAAAGGCCGAAAGCCGAAAGCCAAAGGCCAAGCGTGCTTTGTTTGGTTTGCCCCTCGCCAAGGGTGGAAAGTGTTGCTGGGTATGCTAGTCCCCAGATTTGATAGGGGTGTAGCCAGGCCAACGACGCTTGGCTTCCTGTTGGGGTACTTCGCAACAAAGCGGCGCAAACGCACCAATGCTTTGGAGCGGGTGGTCTACACTCGAGGTCGGATGCTGACCCTGCGCTTGCAACTTCTGTGGAATGGGTTTCGTCAGGCTCCGGCCTCAGCCCTGGTGGGGCTGTTGCTGGGGGCCGGGCTGGCGTATGGGGCCTGGGAGGGCACAAGCTGGTTTTTGAACTTCATCTCTAACGAACTCTTTGGCAGCAACGCTTTTGTCAATCGCCTGGCGGCGGCCTTCACCCGCGATGTGCTGGTCGAGCGCATTCTGGGCAGCCTGCTGCTGGTGCTCTCGAGCTCGGTGGTGCTCTCTGCCCTGCCCAACGCGGTGGCAGTGCTCTACACCTCCGAAGACCTCCCCCTGCACCTGGCCCTTCCCCAAAAGGCCAGCCGGGTTTTTATGTTCAAGGTGGGGGAGGTGTTCGTGACCACCGCCCTGCTTCCCACCCTGCTGGTGTTGCCGGTGCTGTTTGCTTACGGGGCGCATTACGGCGCACCTCCGCTGTTCTTTGTGGGAGCCACCCTGGTCGCGCTGGCCCTGTTCGCTTTTCCGGTGGCGCTGGGGGTGGGGCTGGCCCTGCCCCTGGTGCGGTACGCCCCTGCAGGCCGGGCGCGGGAGTGGGCCGCCGCGTTGGGGGCGGTGCTGGGCGGGCTGCTCATCTTCTTGTTGCGGGCCTTGCGACCCGAGGTGCTGCTCCAGACCGACTTTGCCAACCCGGAGGAGCTCGACCGCTTTCTCCAGACCTTCCGCGACCCCAGCGCCCCCTTCCTGCCCTCGGCCCTGGCCCAGCAGGCCCTCAAGGGGCTTTCTCGGGGCGAGGTGGAACCCCAGTTCTGGTTGTTGTTGGCCCTCTCGGGGGGGCTGTTGGTGCTGGCGGGGCTTGTAGGGGGCTATGCCTATCCGGTCTCTTTTGACCATCTGACGCTGCCGACTAACTCCTCTGTGTAGATCGCGGTGGTCCCAGTAGCATCAA
>CAZIXH010000351.1:0-4210 GCA_964543055.1 uncultured bacterium | reverse complement strand
GGGTGGGGATGAGCCAGTACGGGGCCCACGGCCTGGGTAAGGCGGGTCAGGGCTATTCGCAAATCCTGCAGCACTTCTACCCCGGCACCGAACTCGGCCTAATGAGACCCTGATCAGGATAAAATCTAACGGAATAACATCCTTCTGCACCAAAGACGTTATATAATTCCCCTCATGGCACAGCCCAGACCCAAGCACGCCTGGATGCGCGAAACCTACCAGAAATCACTGGCCAAGATGCCCGAGCGCAAGGTCGCGCACAAGACCCTCTCGGACATTGCCCCCGAACCGCTCTACACCCCCGAAGACCTGAAGGACTTCAACTACGACGAAAAGCTGGGCCACCCTGGCGAGTACCCCTACACCCGCGGGGTGTACGGCTCCATGTACCGCAGCCGGCTCTGGACCATGCGGATGTTTGCAGGCTTTGGCACCGCCGAGCAGACCAACGAGCGCTTCAAAAAGCTCCTGGCCGCCGGACAGAGCGGGCTCTCCACCGCCTTCGACCTACCTACCCTGATGGGCTACGACTCCGATCACCCCCTCTCCAAGGGCGAGGTGGGCAAGTGCGGGGTGGCGGTAAGCAGCCTGGCCGACATGGAAATCCTCTTTGAAGGCATCAACCTGGAAGAGGTCACCACCTCCATGACCATCAACTCGCCCGCCAACGCCATCTGGGCCATGTACCTGGCCGCCGCCAGGAAAAAGGGCTACGACTGGAACAAGCTGGGCGGTACCATCCAGAACGACATCCTGAAGGAGTTTATCGCCCAGAAGGAGTTCATCTTCCCCCCCGAACCCTCCACCCAGCTGGTTATTGACACCTTCGAATGGGGGCCTAAACACGTACCCAAGTGGAACTTCATCTCGGTCTCGGGCTACCACATCCGCGAGGCGGGCTCCACTGCCGTACAGGAGCTGGCCTTTACCCTGGCCGACGGCTTCGAGTACGTGGAGTGGGCCCTCAAGCGCGGCCTGGACATTGACGAGTTTGCCCCCCGCATCTCCTTCTTCTTCAACGCCCACAACGACTTCTTTGAGGAAATCGCCAAGTTCCGCGCGGCCCGGCGCATCTGGGCCAAGGAGATGCGGCACCGCTACGGGGCCAAGAAGGAGCTGAGCTGGATGCTGCGCACCCACGCCCAGACGGCTGGGGTTTCGCTCACCGCGCAGCAGCCACTCATCAACATTGCGCGGGTGGCCATCCAGGCCCTAGCTGCGGTGCTGGGCGGCACCAACAGCCTGCACACCGACGCCTACGACGAGGCCCTGGCCCTGCCCACCGAAGAGAGCGCCAAGATTGCCCTGCGTACGCAGCAGATTATTGCCTACGAGTCGGGCGTAACCCATACCGCCGACCCCCTGGCGGGCAGCTACTACGTGGAGTGGCTGACCGATCAGATGGAAACCCAGGCCATGCAGATTATCTCGGACATCCGCCGGATGGGCGGGGTGGTGCGGGCCATTGACGAGGGGTACTTCCTGCGCGAGATTGCCGACGCCTCCTACCGCTTCCAGCAGGAGGTGGAGCGCGGTGAGCGCATTATTGTGGGGGTCAATGCCTTCCAGGACGAAGGGCTTCAGGTGCCCATCCAGCTCATTGACCCCGAGGTAGAGCGCGTCCAGGCCGAGCGTCTGGCTCGAGTACGGCGCGAGCGCGACCCCATCGCGGTACAGATGGCTCTGGAAGGTTTGCGGCAAGCCGCCAAAGAGGGCCGCAACACCATGCCAAACTTTGTGGAGTGCGCGCTGGCCTACTGCACCCTGGGCGAGATGATGGACGAGCTCAGGGCGGTGTACGGGGTCTACGAGGAGCCAGTGCTGGTATAAAAGGGCATGTCGCTCTTCAGCTACCACAAAGCCCGCGCCCTCCTGCCGTATGCCCTCTATGTCCCCCCCGGTAAGCCCCCCAGGGGCGGTTGGCCGCTGATATTGTTTTTGCACGGCTCCGGCGAACGCGGTCAGGATGGTCAAAAGCAGGCCACCGTGGGCCTGGGCCCGGCTATACAGGAAAACCCCGAAGGCTGGCCCGCGGTGGTGCTCATGCCGCAGTGCCCCAAAGAAGAGCAGTGGCGGGATGAGCCGCTGAACCGGGCCTACAAGCTACTGGGCCAGATTGAAGCCCAGCACAAAACCAACCCCCGCCGGGTTTATCTGACCGGCCTCTCGATGGGCGGTTACGGCTGCTGGAACCTGGCCTGCCAGCACCCCGACCGCTTTGCTGCCGTGGCACCCATCTGCGGAGCCGCCGACCCCTTTTGGGTCTGGCAGCGGCTCTCCAAAGTGCCAGTCTGGAACTTTCACGGGGCCGCCGACGAGGTCGTACCGGTAAGCTTTTCCCGCGCCCTGGCCGATGCGCTGGCCAAAGCAGGCAACACCCAGGCCCGCTATAGCGAGTACCCCACCGAAAAACACGACGTCTGGAACCGGGTTTACAGGGAACCCGACTTCATCCAGTGGCTATTTACCCGGCGACGAAAATGACCCCTGGCTTTTTCAGGCTGTCTGCAAGATGGGGATTTCCGAAAGGAAGGTGATGGGTAGTTTGCTGCTGCCCTGGTGGAAGGCCGCCAGGCGAGCCACCACGTTGGCCCCTGCTTTCTTGGCGACTTTTTCCAAAGCCATCATGGTACCCCCAGACGAGACCACGTCAAACACCAGGGCCACGTTCTGACCCAGGAGTTTCTCGGCCATGCGGCTATCGAGCCAGAGGGTCTCGGTCACACCCAGCGTCAGCGACTCCACTTCCTGGATGATGGGGTCTTGCATGTAGGGGCGACGTTTGCGGCGCACCACCACATAGGGTTTGCCGGAAATAGTGCTCATGACGTGGGCCAGCACAATGGGAGAGGTCTCGAGGGTCAGCAGGGTATCGGTCTCGGGCGGCAGGTGCTTGACCAGGGCCTCCGCCGCTGCCTGCACGAGCTCTACATCGCCCATAATCTCTACCAGAGGGATATGCACCCCGGGCAGGGTCTCGACCACCGGCACATGACGGGTAATTTTTCCAATCGTGATGGGGTAGGTTTCCATAACTTTGCGCTCCTTGCTACACCAAGGCCATAGCTTATTTGAACACCATGAGTATACGTGTGAATGGACGCATGAAACAGTCGGTATGGTAGGGGGCCTAGCCCTAAGCAACCTCAGACGATACCCGAAAGGGACGTGCGTTTGCTTTACTGGGTCAATATAATACCAAATCTGCTCAGAAGTGACCCAAAAGCTATATGCAAGTCCCTCGGACGCGCCCCCTGGCGCGGCAAGTGAGGGGCGCGTTTAGCGCCGCTCACGCGCAGAGTTGGTATAAGATTACCTTTACCTATGTAACAGGCCAGACCGCAGCAAAGCTCGCAGGGTTTGGAGATCCGGTCACTCAGGCTTGAACAACGGCAGATGCCCCAGGGCAATCACATCCTCACGGGGGGAACCCTCGGTAAACACCGCCAACACCGCTCCCACTACGCCGCCCACATCGGTGATGAGGTCGGAAAGGCCTTTAAGGGTGCTGCCTGTAGATACCACGTCGTCCACAATGGCAACCTTCTTACCCTTGAGCAGCGGCACATCGGTGCCGTCCAGCACCAGTAGCTGAGGCTTGCCGGTAGTGATGGAGATGACCGTGCGGGAAACAGGATTGATCATGTAGGGCTTCTCGGTCTTGCGGGCCACCACGTAGGGCTTGCCGGTCAGGCGCGAGAGCGCATGGGCCAGCGGCACCGCTTTGACTTCCGGCGTAACCAGGGTGTCTATATCGGCAGGCATCCGCTGGGCCAGAGCCGCCGCCGCCGCCTCGACCACCTCGGTATCGCCCAGCATGTTGAAGAGGGCCACCGAGACCTCGGGGCCCACCTGAACCACCGGCAGCTCCCGATGAACGCCGGCAATGTTGACAGGATGTGTTTTCACGCCCCTAGTTTATCGGGTTCCTCGCGATGCGGACAGGGCAGGTTCTTATCATTTGTCTGGGAATCGTCGTTTCAGGGCGACAGCGGTTACCGCCAGAATTGCTTTATTGGGACAAAGGGCCACCATACTAGCCTTCGCTGTCGCCAACCCTTCCCGCAAGGGGAGAGGAAAGAGGGACACCAATCACAGCCTGGCGACCAGGGGAACTTTCGGACTTACCTCAGCCATGATACGCATCCCGAGGCGATGTTAGCTGCCAGCACCCAAGTCATTCGGGTGCACCACGTCACGTGAACTTCGT
>CAZIXH010000350.1:0-15778 GCA_964543055.1 uncultured bacterium | reverse complement strand
AGGCCACCCAGGAGGCCCAGCCCCACACCTTCGTGCACGCTGCCGCACTCACTTCGGGTGAAGATTTGCAGGTAATCAAGGTCAACCTTCAGGGGACCTTGAATGCCTTGGAAGCCGCAAAGAGGGCGGGCGTTCGGCACTTCGTCTTTTTCAGTTCCTGCGGGGTCTACGCGCCCCAACCAGAGCCGATTTCTGAAGAGGGCATCACCACCACAGCCCACGCTTATGGGCTTTCTAAACTGCTTGCCGAACAGGTTTGTACCATCGGCAAGTTACCCGAAATGACCCTCTGGGTTTTGCGAATTGGGGCCGTTTATGGAGCTGGTGAGAGTCCTTCGGTAACCCGCTCGAGAGCTTCCCTTATCTACGAAATCAGCCAGGTCATCAAAACCCAAACTCCAACCCGTTTATCCCGGGCCTCCAACGACATCTACAACTGGTTGCACACCAAAGACCTGGCACGGCTACTCTCGGTCATTATCGAGCATCCCGCAGACGGCTTGACCCGCCTCTACAACGTCGCGGGGCCGAGCGTCTCTGTGGCCGATCTGGTGAGCACTTTTCAGACCCTCAAACCAGAAATTGATTTGCAGAGGCTGCTCGAGTACAACCCCAACCCGCCGCCAAGGCACGGGGCGATTGATAGCTCAAGGATAAAAAGAGAACTTGGTTTTTCGCCAGCTGTAAGCCTGGAAGATGGTCTCAACGATTATTTAGTCCCCTCCCCTTTGACGGGGAAGGGTTGAGGTGGGGGTGAGCTAATCAAACCATGAACCAGCTTAAGGTCGTTCTTGTCGGGTTGGGTACACGGGGCCGTCACTGGGCGAGGGTGATTGCCGAAAACCCACGTTCTCAGCTTCTTGCTGGGGTTGACCCGAGTGCCGAGGCAGTCTCCATTCTGCGCGAGAAGCTGCCGACAGTAGATTTCCCCGTCCTGGCGTTTGATGAGGCCCTGGCCTTGCAGCCTGATCTGGTGGTGCTGTCCACCCCGCCCAGCGTCCATCTCGAGCAAATCACCGCCTGCGCCGAGCGGGGCCTCCCGGTGATGTGCGAGAAGCCGCTGGCGCTCGATTTTGAAACCGCCAGGGCCTGTGTCGAGGTCGCTGAAAAGGCCGGCGTTTTGCTGGGTATCGGGATGAACTTTCGGTACCTGGAAACCACCCGGGCTTCCCGCAAGATTATCCAGGGTGGCAGACTGGGGCAGGTCGGCTTTGGTCGCATCAACTACTGGCGCTACCGCGACGGCAAGCGGCCACTCCTGAATAAATATCCCCTCACCATGGAGCAGCCGATGCTTTTGGAGCAGAGCATCCACCACCTCGACCTGGCCCGCTTCATCTACGGTGCAGAGGTGAAAAAGCTGTGGGCCCGCACTACCAACCCCCCCTGGAGCATGTACCGTTCCGACGCCACGGTCGCAGCCTGGCTCCTTTTCGAGAACGGCTTCGAGTTGCAATATTTCGGCACCTGGATGGGTACCAATAGCAAGAACGAGTTCCAGTGGCGCACCGATGGCAGTGCCGGAATGCTCTTTCAGCGCGACATCTTCCGGGGCCTGGAGTACTGGAAGGCCGGTGCAACCGAGCCAGAAGAGATCGAACTCGCGCCGCAGGAAGATTTCGTAGACGATACCCGCGGTTTATTCGACGATTTCCTCAAGGCGGTGCGCGGCGAACCCAGCAGCTACCCTTCAGGACGCGATCACCTAAAAACCATGGTGCTGACCCAGGGGTGTGCAGAAAGCTCGAGGCAAGAACGCATGATTGATTTGAGAGCGTATGGGCGACAGCTCGGTTTGGAGTCTGAACCATGACATCGACCCCACACGTAAATCAGCGCTTATTGACGATAAGAAACCCTTTCCAGCCTGGTCGGGAAGTCGTTGTGCTGGGCGTCGGCGAACCACACGCAGGCAATTCCTCTCTCCGCTTCGCTCTGCTCGGAACGACGGGTTGAATGCACAGGGGCTCGGAGAGCATCTTTCAAAACAAACATCAGGAGGTTCAATGACACAGACTGACTTTTCGTCCATGCTCTCGAGGGTTGCGGTGGCCAACCTCGAACACTCCATCGGTAACCCGGTGAACCCGCGCATGGTCAAGGCCATTCACAACGCCAAAAACCTGGTCAATCTGGGCTCGGGTACGCCCGACCTGCCTACCCCCGACTACGTGCTGGATGCCGTGCGCGAGGGGATGACCGGAGGTCTCATCCAGTACACCGCCTACGACGGGATTCTGCCGCTGCGCGAGGCCATTGCCAGGAAGCTCTTCGAGGAAAACGGGCTGGACTATTCGCCCGCCGACATCATCGTGACCCACGGCGCGCAGGAATCCATCTTTGTGATTTGTGGGGCGCTCCTCAATCCCGGCGACGAAGTGATCGTCACCAACCCCTACTACAGTGCCTACAACAACATCGTTGCCCTGTCGGGGGGGGTGGCGGTAACGGTTCCGGTCAAACCGGAAACCGGCTGGTCGTGGGATCTGGAGGCCCTCGAGGCCGCCATTACCGCCCGCAGCAAGATGATCGTGCTGGTATCGCCCGATAACCCCACCGGCGCAGTAGTGACCCCAAAAACCATGGAAGCCATTGCGGAGCTTGCCGAGAAATACAACCTGATTGTGGTATCTGACGAGCTCTACGAGAAGTACCTCTACGACGGTGCAGAGCATTTTTCCTTCGCCAAGATCCCCGGCATGAAAGAGCGCACCATCACCGTGAATGGGTTTTCCAAGAGCTTCGGGATGACCGGCTGGCGGGTGGGCTACATCGCGGTTCCGCAGTGGCTCAAGCAGGTCGCCACCGAGGTCAAGCACATGCACTCCATCTCCACCGCCGTCCCCTCCCAGCTCGGGGCACTGGCCGCCCTCACCGGGCCAAAGGAACCCTGGCAGGAGCGGCTAAACACCTACGCCGAACGGCGCACGTATCTGCTTTCACGCCTGGAAGCCATGAAGCTTCCCTTTATCCGCACCCACGGCAGCTATTACGTGATGGCCGACATACGGGCCAGCGGCATGGACTCTATGACCTTCAGCAGCGCCCTCATCGAGGAGCATAACGTGCGGGTTGGGCCTGGAGTGGTTTTTGGCAGCGGGGCCGAGGGCTTTGTGCGCCTGAGCCTGATGTGCCCCCGCCCGCAAATGGACGGGGCGCTGGACCGGCTGGCCGAGTTCTGGAGCCGGTATGTTTGAGGTTACTCAAGGCTCTGGGGCATACAACCCCGCAAACTACAAAACCAAAACCGTTGTCTTTCTGAACGGAGCGCAGCGCAGTGAAGAATCTGATGCGCTCAAGTCCTCGTTGCGCCCCGAGCCTCTCAGCGAGTCAGATTCTTCGTCGCCAAAAGCAGCAGCCACATTGTGGATTGCTATATCACCAATCGTGCAGGCGGCTCCTCAGAATGACAGGTTTAGCCCAATGGGTATTGGAGGGATTTATGTCCGATAAATTTGTCGGTATCCAGATCAGCCCTATTAGCTTCATTGACGAAGGCGTGGAGCCGCTCCTGGACATGTTGCAAGGGCGCTTTGGCATCAACGTACTCTTGATCGGGACGATTTCCTGGCTGGGGTTGAAGGTGGGGCGGCGGATCAGCTGGAAACTCGAGGGCTTTCCCGACCACGGTGTCAAAGAGCCCGATGGAATGAAGGGCGGCTCGTACATCCGGCACCGGCCCGAGTTTTACCGCAACACCAGCATCACCCACTTCGCCAACCAGGACCCTGGCCTGGAAGGCAAGGACATCCTCGAGATGGTCATTCCCGCTGCCAAGGCACGCGGTATGAAAGTGATGCCTGAGGTGATGGAGCCCCTGTTCAAATACGCAGACCACGGCAGTGCCAATACTGTGCAGATTCCTAACATGCCCCAGTACCTGGAAGTTGACCAGTTCGGGCGCATTGGCTCGGAGCCCTCCACCTCCAACCCCCACTACCGCACCTGGCTGCATTCAATCCTCGAGGACTACGCCCGCAACTACGAGATTGACGGCATCATGTGGTGCAACGAGCGCCGCAGTCCGCTGGATAACCTGATTGCGGGCAACCCCGCCAACGACTTTAGCCCAGCCGCGCGGCGCGAAGCCATTGAGCGGGGCATTGACGTGGAGCGGGTGCTGCTGGCCTTTCGCGAGGTCTACGAGTTCTTCCAGAAGGCCCGCAAAGGCGAGAAGTTTGTGGATGGCTATCTGGTGGAGTTCCTGCGGGTGCTCCTGCGCAACCCCGAGGTGCTGATCTGGGAGCGCTTCTGGCTCGAGCGCAACAAAGACCTCGACCGCGAACTCTACGGCATCGTCAAGTGGTGCAACCCCGACCTGAGCTTCGGCCTGAATGTCTGGAACCGCAACCACCTCAACCCCTTCCGCAAGGCCCAGTGGCCCTGGCTCGAGCAAACCCTGTACTGCGACTGGGTCAAGCCCATCACCTACCAGCACCAGTCGGGCGGCATCTACAAGCGCGAGATGACCGACTTTCACAAAAGCATCCTGCGCGACTTCACCCCCAAGGAATTCACCCCCATCATGTACCGCATCCTGGGCCTCTCCGAAGCCCCCTGGGAGGAAGTGTTGGAAAAAGGTTTCGACCCCGATACCTACGTGGGCGGGCAGGCCCGCGACACCGTCGCGGCCGTGCAAGGCCGCGTGCCGGTGTACATGGGCATCGGGGTGGACGCGCCGCGTACTTCAGCCACTCAGGCGGTGTGTACACCCGAGATCGTCTACCGCAGTGTGAAGGCTTCGTACCGCGAGGGCGCTAAGGGGGTTGTCTACTCGCCTAACTACGCAGGGATGAACCATACCAACCTGGACGGCGGGGCGCAGGCGTTAAAGGAACTGGGGCTGATGTAGGGATGGCGGAGGGCGAGTGAGGATGCTAGATCGCGGTGTGTTGATTAACTCTTCCGAGCTTCTTCTGCAAACGCATGGGGAGCGACTGAAGGGTTTAATCGGCAAGACCATCGCAAAAACCTGGTCGGTCTGGGACACCGAGCGGGACGAGTGGTTTGCCGACGAGGCGGTGGTGCTCGAGGTTGAAGACTTGAAACTGGAACTGGCGTTCCTGTATTTAGACAGCATTGCCCTGACCTGGAACCAGATTGATCTATCCTCCAGACCCAGGTGGGTTTCTGACTGGAGTGATTCATTCACATTGCGTTGGAGTAGTAACGCTCACAGCGACCTAAAAAAGGCTGTAGACAAGACCATCAGGCACATTTCGGTCATTGAGTATTTCTACGAACTCACTGTGGTCGAAGACCACCAGCGTCCAGAAAACGTCGGGCAGAAACAAGTGAAATGGATTCTTCATGGCTTGGAGTTTGATTTTGACGATACATGTTTGGTGATCTATAACGACTTGGACAAAACGGGAATTTCGCTGGAGCCGTTCTTCGGCGCCAAATTTCGAAAGACCGAGGTGAAGTGAATGGGTAATTTCTACCAACTTTTCCAGCCCGAGGGTATCTACAAGCCTGCAACCTACCACCACGCCATGCGTGCGGGCAACACTATTTATGTTGCAGGGCAGGTGGCTCGAGACGAAAACGGAACCCTTGTGGCCCCCAACGACGCGGCTGGGCAGGCGCGACAGGTGTACCACAACCTGCGGCGCGTCCTGGAGGCCACAGGTGCGAAGCCCGAACATGTGGTCAAGGTGACCACCTATCTCGTAGACCCCGCCGACGCCAAAGCGGTGAGCGAGGTGCGGCTCGAGTTCTTCGGTGACCACCGCCCACCTCATACGGGCCTGATCGTAGCCGGTCTGGGTAGCCCGGAGGTGAAGGTAGAAGTGGAAGTGATTGCAGTTTTGGAGGAGTGAATGTCTGCCTATACCGCATTCTCCGACTACATCGCCGAGGTCAACGACCTCCTCAACACCATCTCGATCCTCAACTGGGATGCCCGCACCCAGATGCCTGCGGGCGGCACCGAGACACGGGGCAAGCAGCTCGCTACCCTATCGGCCATCGTACAGGAGCGCCTGACCTCGGAGCGGCTACAAGACCTGCTGGACAAGGCCGAGGGCGAAGTTGCCAGCCTGCCACCCGACGCCACCGAGCGCCGCAGCGTGGCAGCCGTGCGCGAGGCCAGCAACCTCTTCCGCCGCACCCCCCCTGAACTGACCCGCGAACTGGCCCACCTGCGCTCGGTAGCGGGCAAGACCTGGGCCGAGGCCAAGGCCAGCAATAACTTTGCTCATTTTGCGCCCGACCTCGAGCGGATGTTCGCCCTCAACCGCGAGTTCGCCCGCGCCATCGGCTACACCGAGCACCCCTACGATGCCATGCTTTCCCTTTACGAGCCAGGCATGACCGCCGCCCGCCTGCAAACCCTCTTCGCGGGGCTGCGGGCGCGGGTGGTTCCGCTGCTGCGGCAAATCGTGGACTCGGGGCACAAGCCACGCACCGACTTCCTGGCGTACCACTACCCCCCCGAGCAGCAAAAGCAGTTCGCGCTCGAGGTAGCCCAGTCCTTTGGCTTCGACCTCTCGCGGGGCCGCCTCGATAAGTCGCTGCACCCCTTCGAGATTTCCTTTACCCGGAACGACGTACGGATGACCACCCGCTACAACCCGCGCTTTCTCCCCACCGCCCTCTTCGGGGTACTGCACGAGGCTGGGCACGCCATCTACGAGCAGAACGTCGCACCCGAGCTGACCCGTAGCGCTCTTACTTCCGACCTCAAGGGGCTGTACGCAGTGGGCGGGGTGAGCTTTGGGGTGCACGAGTCGCAGTCGCGGCTGTGGGAGAACATTGTGGGGCGCTCCCGTACCTTCTGGCAACACTGGTTCCCGCGCTTGCAGGCCTACTTCCCCGAGCAGCTTGCTGGCGTTGACGCCGAGACTTTTTATCGTGCGGTTAACACCGTTGAGCCCAGCCTGATTCGGGTCGAGGCCGACGAGGTGACCTACAACCTGCATATCATGCTGCGGGTCGAGATCGAGATGGGGCTGATGGACGGCTCGATAGCCGTGCGCGACCTGCCCGCAATCTGGAACCAGAAGATGCAGGACTACCTCGGCATCACCCCGCCCGACGATACGCAGGGTGTGCTGCAAGACATCCACTGGTCGCACTCCAACATCGGCTCCTTCCCCTGCTACACCGTGGGCAACATCATGGCCTCACAACTCTACGAGGCGGCAGCACAGCAGCTTGAAGGGCTGGAAAAATCACTGGCAGAGGGCAACTATGCTCCCTTGCGTGAATGGCTCACCCAACACGTCTACCGCTACGGGCGCACCTTCTCACCCGACGAGCTGCTGGTTAAGGCCACCGGAAGGACGCTGGATGTCGAGCCTTACTTGAACTACCTGGAAAGCAAGTTCCGCGAACTGTATGCGCTGAGGGGGTGAGACGTGAGCCAGACGGTGTTTCTTGTGGGCAAGCTGCTGGATGGTGCAGGAGGGGTGATCGAGCAAGGCTTTCTACTTGTCGAAAACAACCGTATCGCTGCCCTGGGGCGACAGGCCGATTTGGGCGAACTTCCGGCCAACGCCACAGTCATCCATGCTCCACATAGCACCCTGCTGCCAGGGCTCATTGACAGCCATGTTCACCTGGCCTACTCGGGCGCGATTGAGTCCAAGGCTTTCCGCGCCGAGGCCAGCGAGATGAGCTACCCACTATTGGCACTGCGGGCAGCCAAGCATGCTCGAGAAACCCTCGAGTGGGGCTACACGGCGGTACGTGACCTCAATGCCCCAGGTGGGGTGATTATTGACCTTGCCAGGGCCATCCATGCGGGCTACATGGTGGGGCCTCGAGTGGTGGCCTGCGGCCTGGGCCTCGCCATCACCAGCGGGCACATGGATAAGGGCAGCTGGGGCGACCACATAAGCCTCGAGGGCATGACCGCCCCCTGCAACGGCCCCGATCAGTCCCGGCGTGGTGTGCGCGAGCAGGTCAAGCGCGGTGCGACCTGCATCAAAATCAACCTCTGCGGCGGCTCCTTCCGCGACTGGTCGGCTCCCTGGAAGCAGGAGATGACCGATGCCGAGACCGAGGCTGCCATTAACGAGGCGCACCGGCTCGAGAAGAAGGTGGCTGCACACACCTCGGGCGGGCCGTCGGTGACCACAGCCGTGCGGATGGGTCTGGACAGTGTGGAGCACGGGCGCTGGCTCGATCAGGAGTGCGTCGAGGCAATGGCCGAGAAAGGCGCGTACTACGTGCCCACCCTGCTGGTGCAGGAAAACCATTTCGAGCACTCCTGGGAGTCGCAGGGCGTGAACGAACAGGGCGGGAGGTGGCTCGAGCTGGGCCGCGAGGCCATGTGGGAGAGCCTGACGCTGGCCAGGGCTGCTGGCGTGAAATGCTCTACCGGCAACGACGCAGGCTTCATGCTCCCACACGGTAGGGTGAATGCGCGAGAAATTGAGCTGTTTGTGCGGGGTGGGTTCACACCGCTGGAGGCCGTCACCGCTGCCACCCGGCACGGCGCGGAGCTGCTGGATTTGGACGAGGTGGGAACGCTGGAGGCGGGCAAAATTGCAGACTTGTTACTGGTTCAAGGGGATGTACTGGCCGATGTCTGTATCCTGCAAAAACAAGAAAACCTGCGGGTATTCAAAGACGGGGTGGAGGTGGTGCGGGGTGGGTAAAAGCCAAAACCAAATCCCTACCCCCCCTGAGGTTTACGGTGAATTGTGTGGGCGGCCCTCGAGCCGCACTCTGAACGCCCAAACGGGGGCTTTTGTCATCCCCTCGCCACGTTACTCATGGAGGGCACAGGCAGCCCTTACGTCATCACGAGTCCGAAGCCTTGCAACTGATGCTGCACTAACGGCCCCGTCAAGGGGGGTTTGGGGAATCGCATTTGCCTTTGCCCCTGCTCCTTCTAGCGGGGCAGGGTTGAGGGATTCCCAGGAGGGGAAAACAAATGACCAGAGTTGACATCGCCCACAACCGCTACTACAACTACGCCGAACTCACCGCGCACCTCCAGGCGCTGGCGGCGGCCTTCCCACACCTCTGCAAGCTCTCCTCCATCGGCAAAACCTTCCAGGGACGCGACATCTGGCTGCTAACCATCACCCGCTGGGAAACCGGACCCGATACCGACAAGCCCGCCTACTACATAGACGGCCATATCCATGCCGAAGAACACGCTACCAGCGCCACCGCACTCTACGCCGCCTGGTATCTGTTACATCAGTACGGCACCGACCCCAAGGTGACGATGCTGCTGGATGAGCAGGTGTTTTACATCCTGCCCCGTCTCAACCCCGATGGAGCAGAGTTCTCACTGGCGCACCCTTTTCGCTGGTGTGGCAACGGGCGCTTCGTACCCGGAAGCGAGGACGAACGCACCAAAGGTTTGTACCAGAGCGACCTCAACGGAGATGGCTACATCGTGCAGATGCGTGTGCCCGACCCCGCCGGCGAGTGGAAAATCAGTAGCAAAGACCCCCGGGTGATGGTGCAGCGTGAGCCAGGGGAGTTCGGCGGGCAATACTACCGCCTCTACCCCGAGGGCCTGATTCCCGATTACGACGGGGTGGAGGTGGAGATTGAACCCACCCGCGACGGCAACCTCAACCGCCAGTTTCCGGCGGGCTGGATGCCCGAGAGCGTCCAGTACGGTGCGGGTTTGTATCCAGGTTCGGAGCCTGAGTCCAAAGCGCTGATTGATTTCATCCTGACGCATCCCAACATCTGCGGGATGAACTCCTTCCACACCCACGGTGGGGTACACCTGCGCCCCTCTACCACCAAGTATGATCACGAGCTAAGCCCACGGGATCTGACTCTGTTCAAAGACCTTGCTGATGTGGCCCTCAAAACCACAGGCTACAAGACCATCTCCTCCTTCCAGGACTTCACCCCCGACAAATCCAAGCCGAGGCGCGGCACGCTGAAGGACTGGGCTTTTGAGGAAATGGGAATTCCCGCCATCGCCACCGAACTCTGGGACATTGAGGTGGCCGCAGGCATCGAGAAGGTAGCCTTCTACAACCTGCGCCCCCGCGACGAGGACACCCTGGTTCGCATGGTGCAGTGGGTCTGGGAGCACCACGGCGAAAAGGGCTGGCGCGAGTGGGAGCCCTTCGACCACCCACAGCTGGGCAAGGTGGAAATTGGCGGGCTGGCCGAGATCTGGGTGCTGCGAAACCCACCAGGGCATATGCTCGAGGAAATCTGCCACAAAAATACCCTGTTCTGCCTGGAACACGCCGCCGCCAGCCCTCGCCTGCGTGTGCGAAGCTCGAGCGTCGAAAAGCTGGGAACCGCATCCGACGGCACCGACCTGCTCAAAATCTCGGCGGTCATCGGCAACGACGGCTACCTGCCCAGCCACCTCACCGACACCGCCCTCGAGCGCAAGGTCGCCAAGACCGTGAAGGCGGAGTTGCGTTTGGAGAACGCTGAACTGTTGATGGGCGATGCAGTCGCTGATGTGGGCCACCTGGCGGGCCGCAACGGACGCAAGTATCCGTGGTCGCCCTGGGGTGAGCGGTGGCAGCGCACCGCCCGCAAAACTGAATGGCTGGTCAAGGCCCAGCCCGGCGCCAGGGCGACCATCGTCGTTCAGAGCGAGAAAGGGGGCAAACAGGTTGCAGAAATCCCCCTGTCGTAGCGTCAAGCGGTAACTCATCCGTCTTCTACTCCGTGCAGATTGAATGGTCAGTCCGTTTCGGAATCAATGAAAGGAGCAAAAAATGTCCCTCTCTGGCGTACATGTCATCATGCCCACCCCATTTGATGGGACGGGCAAGCTCGACCTCGAGTCCCTGCACACCCTCACCCATTTCCTGATCGAAAAAGGCGCCAACGGCCTGGTGGTGCTGGGCGTGATGGGCGAAGCCTCCAAGCTGGGTGAGGCCGAACAAGAAGCCATCATCCGCGAGACCGTACAGGCTGCTCAGGCCCGGGTCCCGGTCTTTGTGGGCAGCGGCGCTGGCGGTACCGACCTGGCCATTCAGAAGTCGGCCAGGGCAATGGAATTGGGGGCCTCGGGCCTGCTGGTTGCGCCGCCACCTGTGCAGAACGACACGGTAATTTTCGACTACTACCAGCGCATCAACGACGCGGTGGGAGCGCTGATCATCCTGCACGACTACCCGGTGAGCACCGGCATCCTGCTGAGTGTTCCCCTGGTGACCCGGCTGCACAGCGAACTCGAGCACGTTCGGGTCATCAAGCTCGAGGACACCCCCACCGGCCCCAGAACCAGCGCCCTGCGCAAGCTGAATCCCCGCCTATCCATCCTTGGTGGGCTGGGCGGGCTGTACATGCTCGAGGAACTCGAGCGCGGGGCCAACGGCATCATGACCGGCTTCTCCTACCCCGACATCCTGCAAGCCATCTACACTGCCTACACCTCGGGCAATATCTCACTGGCTCAAAAGATTTTCTACCAATCCTGCGCCCTGATGCGCTACGAGTTCCAGCCTGGCATCGGCATTGCGCTCCGCAAGGAGGTCTACCGCCGGCGCGGTGCCATCCGAAACGCCTACGTTCGCCACCCCGGCACACAGGTAGACGAAACCATGCAGAAGGAACTCGAGCAGATTCTGGAGTTTTCCAGGCTCGACAACCTGATTGCATCCGCCCAAACAGGAGAAGTCAGCCTATGAGCCTCCCACCCCGCCCCCAGCTCTCCATCTCTCATGACCGCTATTTCGACTACGACGAATACACCCGCCTCCTGCACGACCTGGTAGCCCGTCACCCCCACCTGGCCCGCCTCCAGAGCCTCGGGCATTCGCACCAGGGCCGCGACATCTGGCAACTCACCCTGACCGACTTTGCCACCGGCCCCGACCACGAGAAACCGGCCTACTACATTGACGCGCAAATCCACGCCGAGGAGCACGCCACCAGTTCCACTGCGCTGTACGCGGTAAACTACCTGCTCGAGCGTTTCACCCACGACCCCGAAGTCACCCGCCTGATGCAGCGCATGGCTTTTTATATCCTGCCGCGCATCAACCCGGATGGCGCGGAAATCTGTCTCAAAACCCCCCACCGCTGGTGCGGCAATGGGCGCTACAGCCTGGGCCAGGATGAGGTTACCCGGGGCTTACACCAGTGGGATGTAGACGGCGACGGGCACATTGTCTTCATGCGGGTTAAGGATCCCCACGGCGAGTGGAAGGTCTCGCAGAAAGACCCGCGCATCCTCGTCCAGCGCCAACCCCACGAAGTAGGGGGTGAGTACTACCGGCTGTACCCCGAGGGCCTGATTCCAGACTTCGACGGGGTGGAGCCGGACATCGAGCCCCCTCGAGATGGCAACCTCAACCGCCAGTTCCCTGCTAACTGGTCGCCGCACGAGTACGGCGCAGGCGACTACCCCGGCTCCGAGCCCGAGGCCAGGGCCATGATTGACTTTATTCTGGCGCACAAGAATATCTGCGGGATGAACTCCTATCACACCCACGGCGGGGTGATTCTCCGGCCCAGCGCGGTGAAGTACGACCACCAGATGTCGGCCAGGGACATTACCCTCTTCAAAGATCTCGGCGCGGTAGGCACGGAGATCACGGGTTACCCAGTGATTTCAATTTTCGAGGACTTCACCCCCGACAAGACCAAGGCCCGACACGGCTCCCTTACCGACTGGGCCTACGAACAGATGGGCATCCCCATTTTTGGCACCGAGCTATGGGATATCGAGCGCGAAGCCGGTCTGGAAAAAACCCACTGGTACGGCATCCGCCCCCGTACCGAGGACGAGCAGATCAAAATCCTCGAGTGGGTCACGCGCAACGTGGGCGAGTGGGCCTTCCTGGACTGGAAGAAGTTCAACCATCCCCAGCTGGGCGAGGTCGAGATTGGGGGGATGTTGGAGGTCTGGACGTTCCGCAACCCGCCCGGGCACCTGCTCGAGGAGATGTGCTACCGCAACGTACGGTTCTGTCTGGCCCACGCTGCCAGCAGCCCGTTCCTAGAGATTTCCGAGGCCAGCGCCACCCCCCTGACCGAGGGGGTTTACCGGGTGCGGGCCGTAGTGCGCAACACCGGCTACCTCCCCACCAACCTGACCGACGTGGCCATTGCCGAGGGCTTCGCCAAGACCGTGCGGGTCGAGCTTTCGGGTGCAACTGTTCAGGGCCCGGCTATCCACGACCTGGGCCACCTGGCAGGCCGCAACGAGCGCAAGTCCACCTGGTCGCCCTGGGGCAACCAGTGGAACCGTACCGCGAAGCCGGTGGAGTGGACGGTGAGCGCAGCTGCGGGCACCACGGTTGAGGTAGTGGCGAGGAGCGAGAAGGGCGGCACAGTACGGCAGAGGGTTGCCTTGCCCTAGCCCCTACTTGGCGAGTTGCAGGATGCGAAAGGCTCCGCGCAAGACCACCAGGAACACAATCCCACCAATGATGAGGTCGGGTATGCTCGAGTCCAGCCAGGCCACCATTAAAGCTGCAGCCATCACCCCGATGTTGACGATGACATCGTTGCTGGTAAAGATCATGCTCGCCCGCATGTGGGCCTCCTTGCTGCGTGAGCGGTGCAAAAGGTACAGGCTAAAGGCATTGGCCAGCAGGGCCAGGAACGAGACCCCCAGCATGGTGGTAAAGTCGGGGGTTTCCTCGATTCCGAGGAAGCGGCGCAACACCTCAGCGAAGCCCAGCACCGCCAGGGTCATCTGGAAATATCCGCTAATGCGGGCTATGGCTTTTTTCCGTGCCGCTGCAGCGCCAACCGCAAACAGGCTGAGCCCATACACCAGGGCATCGGCCAGCATATCCAGGCTGTCGGCAACCAGACCCATCGAGTTAGACCAAAAACCCGCCACTAGCTCTATTACAAAGAAGGTGAAATTAATAGCCAGTACCGTCCAGAGCACCTGGCGCTGCACCGTCTGCTCGGGCGCAGGACCATCTACCCTGGCCGTATCCAGCAAGCGAGCCCCCAAGCCTAGCCCCTGGAGAGCGAGCTCAATCTCGCTCAGCCCTCCCTGGTGGTACACCGTCAGCTTGCGCGCTGGAAGATCGAACTCCAGGCTTCGCACCTGGCTGATCGGCTCGAGCCTCATCCGCACCAGACCCTCCTCGGCAGCACAGTCCATCTTGGGAATGTCAAACACCGACCTGTTCATTCCAGCTATCTTCTCCCAAGACATCATAATATTGCGACCCTAACCCGAAAGCAAGCCAGAAAACCACAGCTCATTAACCCACAGGCCCCACACCAGGAGACCCCTATGCCCGAAGCCCCCCACTGGAAGTTTCAGAAAATCATCAAACCCATGTTCGACCTGCCCAAGGAACACCTTCTGTTGCGCGGACGGATACTGACCTGCGACGGCGACGAACGAATTGAAGATGGCATAGTCGAGCTCCAAGACGGCAAGATTATCGCTGTCGGCCCCGCCTCCGACTTTGGCACCCGGCAGTCCGAAGCCTACCAAACCGGCGGAACCATCCTGCCAGGCCTCTTTAACTCCCACGCCCATCTGGCCTGGGACGGCATCCACGATTTAGCTCACCAGTCCATCTACGACGCCCCCGAAATCTCGGCCTACAAGTGCGCGGGCAACATGCTCCTGAGCCTGCGGGCGGGCATCACCACCGTGCGCGACCTGGGGATGCACAACACCAACCTGTTTGCCAAACAGGCGGTGGAGCGGGGGATTTTCCCCGGCCCCAGGGTGCTGGCCTGCGGGGCAGCGATTGTGCAAACCGGCGGCCACACCTACTGGGCCTGCCGCGAGGCCAGCGGGGCCGACGAGATGCGACGGGCCGTGCGTGAGCAGGTGCGCGGTGGGGCCGACCTGATCAAGATCATGGCCTCACACGACCTCAACGAGTTCACCGACGAAGAACTGGCCGCCGTAATTGACGAGACTCACCGCAATGGCCTTCCCATCACTGCCCACGCCACCTTCAACTCGGTCATCAAGCGCGTGGCCGAGTTTGGGGTGGACTGCATCGAACATGGCGGCGACATGACCGACGAGACCATCGAACTCATAGCAAGGAAGAACATTCCCATTGTCACCACCTTCGCACCGCTAGTGATGCAGAGCCAGCCCGAGCTGGCCCGGAAGTACAACGTACCCGAGTGGAAGATCGAGGAACGCCAGCGAGCCGTAGCCAGTGGGGCGCGTTTCGCGGGGCTGGTCAAGGCTGCTCAGGCGGGCATCACCATCGGGTTTGGCACGGACAGCGGTTCTCCGGTAGTGCAGCACGACGTGGTGGCCCCCGAGATGGCCTTCATGATCAAGCTGGGCGTGAAAAAGGATGCCTACGATGCACTGCGCTCGGCGACCAGCGTGGCGGCCAGGATCAATCGTCTAGACACCAAGCTAGGGTATCTGAAGCCAGGCTATCTGGCCGATGTAATTGTGGTAGACGGGCAGCCTGACCGCCACATTGAGGATATCGCCAAGGTGAAGATGACTTTTGTGGGGGGGCGACGGATGGTGTAAAACAATGGCTCCCAAGTGGGAGCCATTGGTCGGGTGGAGCGTTAGCATCTGGCCGCTTCCGGGCTGCCGTAGTGCGTCCACCAGGGCGTGGCGCCCCTGGCCAGCACTTCGTTGAGCATCGGGATATTCTTCACACGCTGGTCGGCAAGCGAGTCCTCGAGGGATGCCAGCCCCTGTTTGGCGTAAACTGGAATGCCATCCTGCCAGGTGGCCCGCCCGCACAACACCCCGCTGAAGGGCACGCCCGCTTCGGCAGCCATCTCGAGCGACTCACGGAAGACCGCATCGCTCACCCCTGCCGAGAGGTAAATAAAGGGCTTGCCGGCGGCGCTGGCGGTGTCCTTGAGGAACTGCAGGGCCTGGGCACGGGTGTAGGCTTCCTCGCCCTTGAAGCCC
>CAZIXH010000349.1:0-13237 GCA_964543055.1 uncultured bacterium | reverse complement strand
AGCCGGGACTACATCCTGCAATGGCAGGGCGGGGTAGAGGGACTCGAGGGTTCCCTCGAGCGCATCATGCAGGCAGCGCGGGAGATTCTGGCGTGCATTCAGGGGCACGAGATCGCCATGGCAGCAGCGTAGGACTGCGGTGGAGCCAGGGGGCGGGAAAACCGTCCCCGGCTTGCTTTTGAGGAGGAGATATGCAGGTCAGAGATTTGCAGGACAGCCGCTACATGCTCCTGAGCGACTTGCAGGATCGGCAGCCGGTGCTGGAGAGCCTGGGGTTGGAAGACGAACTCCCGGAGTGGCCCCACCTGCTGGTGTGGGCCGAGGACGGGGAGTACCGCGAGGTCTGGGGCTG
Source organism: uncultured bacterium (assembly GCA_964543055.1). GTDB lineage: Bacteria > Deinococcota > Deinococci > Deinococcales > Thermaceae > Meiothermus. The sequence goes on along the minus strand of CAZIXH010000349.1, from coordinate 12,885 downwards.
CCGCTTCACACCCCCGCTGCTCAGCGACCCGGCGGTGCGGCTCTACCCCAGGGCCAGCGCAGCCCCGGAGGAGCCTGATTTCGACGAGGCGGTGGAGTGGCGCGATCTGGAGGGGCCGGAACTGCCCGCCGAGTGGTAAGGAGGTGAGGTTTGGATGTCGATGTGGATGGACTATGCAGATTTGGATTACGAAGCAAAGCGCAAGGCGTATCTGAACAAGAAGAAGCCCTTTATAGAGGTCCACGGCCTGGTGGAAAGCCACCGCAAAGAGGGTGAACCGGCGGGCTGGGAAGAAGCCGAGTCCTTGTTCTCGGTCTGGGAGCCGGGGGTCAGCACGGCCTTTGTGGATCTCGGTGAAGGGCTCTACGCCGAGGTCACCTGCTATGAGTTCGATGAGGGCCCGGACTTCCAGTACCACACCACGTACTATTCCACAAGGCGGTTCCCTTCCTTTCGCTGAACTCCCGCCCACAGCTGCGGCAGCGTAGATACCGCAACCCATCCTTTCCGTACACCTTGCGTATCCTCAGATTGCCCTGGCCTTGCTTACCTTGTAGTTTACATCCTTCAATCGGACAAGCTAGTCTTTCTATGGGAGGTCTTTCTGTTTTCACACAGTGTAATCTGCGCTGACAGTGGCTTCCCTTTCAACTACCCCCAGGGATAATCTCACCTTACTACCGGGTCAGGTGAGGGTACAGCGAACCGCTCATCCTCAGGGTAGGAAAGGGTTCGAGTCGTAGGGGGTAGATATCCCGCTGGGAATAGACCAGGCTACTGGCCACCCAGCTATGTCCCCAGACCACCCGCTTCTCGCTGCTGCTGTAGATCCGGTCTACGCCTTCAACCGTTTCCCCGCTATGGGGCACGCTCAACAGGTCTACCACCAGGTAGCCATTGGCAGGCGCTGCCTGGAGGCGTTGTTCCCAGCCCTTTTGATGCGCCAGGGGGTCAGCGGCCAGATGGACGGTGGACTGGGTGGTACGGTGAGGCAGGTAGCCCTCCTGTACCAAGGTACGCAGACTCTTGTGAGGGCTCTGCAGCAAACCCCAAAGATACCCACGCTCAAATCGTTCTAAACTGGTGCTGGCGAAACTCGGCACTCCGCTGGTTTACCGCACTGACCGGGGTTCTGGCAACCCTGGGGGTGCGGTTGCCCTTTGGCTGGGGCTTTTGGGGATGAATGAAAACCTTTGCTCAGATAACTTTAACCCCCGATATCTTTGCTGAGTACATTCGTGTGTCTGCGGCGTTGAGCAACTCATCCGGCGTTTCGCCATCCTCTGGGTAAGCCGCAAGGCCAATGCTGACCGACAAATCAAGCTCACCAAATCGAATGCTTTCTATAGCATGGACATAGCGGGAAGCCGCAATACGGGCATCTGCTTTGCCAGAGTTAAGAATGATCGCAGCGAATTCATCGCCCCCCCAGCGGAATAGATGATCCCCGCTGCGCAGTTCACGGTTCAGGGCCCTGGCCACCCGGATCAGCGCCTGATCTCCAGCTGCATGCCCAAGGCAATCGTTAATGGTCTTAAAGCCCTTTAGGTCCATTATTGCTAAAGAGAAAGTGGTTGGATAACGCGATGCCCTCTTCAGTTCCTCCAGAAGTATTTGGTCAAAGGCTCGGCGATTGGGCAAACCGGTGAGAGCATCGGTTAGGGCAGCTTCCTTGAGAAGCCGATGGGTGCGGATTTCGTGAAGAATGGTGGCCAAGGGCGCTGCAAAAAAGCGAGCCGCCCGAAGACTATCTTCACCGAAGGCATCCGGATCATGCAGGTTATCCAGGTTTAAATAGGCCAGTACCTCTCCTCTATAAGAAAAGGGAAGGCAAAGGTTTGCCTGGATTTCCCGCAATCGCCCTGCCAGATCCATTACTTCAGCAGGTGCAGTCTGGTAGCTCACTTCAGGAATTGGTTGTTCTTTAATCGTAATTAGACGCGGCTCTCCCTTTTCAGCGTGCTCTTTTCCAAGGCCATACCAGTGCAGCATACCGTCAGTATCCGTAGTAACGGACTTTAAGCCTTCCGAGTCAAAACCGACCACGGCCTTGTAGTGATAGTGCATTTCCTCCAAAACCATTAGGCTTCCGGCCTCGCTGCCGGGCACCATTTGAATAGCTTCCTGAAGTACCCGGTCATAAAGCCCGCTTGAAGGCGCATCCAAAAGATCCTGGACTAAGCGGTTTACCCGCTCGTGTCGGGTCTTCTCCACCAAGCGTTCAAACCCCACCCCAAGTGTGCGACAGAAAAGAGAGAGTAGCTCCTGCTCAGCCCTTCGCCAGGGCCTCCGAGTCCTCTCCCCTACTACCAAAATAAACCGGCTTCGTTTAGCGTCTGGGGTAGGTATTGGATGGGCTACCAGAGTACGCCAGTCCAGGCTCTGTAAAGCCGGCACCCCTTTGGGTTCATATGCATAGGTAGAGGTGTAAAAAGGCATTCCGCTACGATAAACCTCCCAGGCTATACCCTGACCATAAGGCAAGCCCTCTTGAAGAACCTGCAACAACTGTGGCTCAGTCACTCCCTGATAACCAAGTGCCTGCATGTGAGCTCCACGGGCTTCCCAAAGAACTCCTGCATCCAGCGCAAACCTTTGAAGGTCTTCTTTTCGATTGCTTTGCTCCTGCGTTGTTCGAACCAACAAAGCAAGCGCCATCTCGGCAGCTTCCTGTAAGGTCTGCGACTGTTGCAGCGCAATCGCTAAATCCGTAATCAATCGGCGCGCCTCCAAATCCGCAAGGCGGTCTAGCTGCAAACTCACCGTCTCAGCAAATCGAACCAGCCCATCTATTTCCTCGGGTAAGAAGCCCCTTCTCCTTTCAATGTTGAGCACTGCAACCACTTCACCGCGCTCGAAGAGGGGCATGGCTAGCTCTGCCAGGGTCTTAAAGCCCGGAGCGGCGATGTGACTGGGCTCTTTACGAACATCAGAGATGTATTGGGGCCTGCCCTCGCGCATAGCTCGGCCCATTACACCCACGTCTGGAACTTCTTCAAAAGAAATGGGGGGTATGCAGATTAGGCAGCGAAAGCCTGATCCTGTGGGTATCCATACTCCAATGTGTCCTCCTTCACCTAAGCTGGCAAGACGCTCAGGGAGGCTCTTCAATAACCTGTCACGATGCTCGATCAGGGTAAGTGCTTGCAAAGCCTCAGCCACGAGTCGGTGACCTTTGGCAAGAGCTCTGCTTCGACGGTGGGCGGCCCGAAGACTTTCTCCGATACTATGGGCAATCACCGCAGAAAAAACCAGAATGATTGCATTCATCAATGTGAGCTCTCGAAGCAGGTTGAGAATCAGAATTGACATCCCTGCTGTAGTAATCCCCAGGACAAAGCCCTGAAAGCTGGCAATAACAGCAGTAAATAACATAAGCCACGGAAGGGTCTGGCCGGGCCACCAGCCCAATACACTTCCGAGAATCCCCAGCAGGGAAGATCCGGAAGCAACAGCAAGGTATAGTAGCTCACCATGCCTATGACCCAAGGATCTCCCTCCCGTTGATGAGCTTCTCTGCATCGGCACTGCATGCTGGTCGTCCCAAGAAGTACCCCTGGCCCAGGGTAAAACCCTCTTCCAACAGGAAATCGAGTTGTGCCTGGGTCTCTATTCCCTCAACGATGATGTCAAAGCCAAGTCCATTGCCAAGGCCTTTTAGTGCACGCAGTAAGCGAGCTTCAGGGGTGTCTTTCCGTGGAGTTACGCCCAGGCTTGCAATAAATCCCTGGCCCAGTTTGATCGCAGACAGAGGCAGCTTGGTGATGCGCTCGAGGGAGGACATTCCTGAACCAAAGTCATCTAGGTGAAGGGGATGACCTCGCTCAGCAAGGGCCCGAAGAGTCTGCAAGCAGGTGTCATCTAAAGCAACCTTCTCTGTAACCTCAAAGATTAGGTAATTCGAGCGAAGTTCGGAAGACTCCAGGTGTCCATCAAGTTGCAAGAGTAAATCAGGCTCAATCTGGCTTCCTGAAAGATTTACCGCTACCGGTACACCCCATTTTGCTGCCTGCTCTACTGCCGTGCCCAGGATCCAGTTACCTAGCCTCTGCATCCAACCCTCTTCTTCAGCAATCTGAAGAAATTGATCGGGAGGCACAGATCCTAGTTTGGGGTGCATCCAGCGTACAAGAGCCTCGAAGTGGTGCAGGTGGCCCGTAACCAGATGGTAGATGGGCTGATAATGCAAAAAAAGCCCAGCGGAACTCGAATTTTCGTTCGAAAAGTGGTTCTGGGAAAAGTCGGGCACCTGTTTTAAGTCTAAAAGTGAGCTAGGCCCGTGTTGAGCATTTCCTGGTGGAAGTTGCCGCAGGGTCTGACCCAAAGCCTGTCGCAGGGCATCTTCTTTAAAGGACTTGTTAGCAAGATCGCGATCGAAGAAACTCACCGTGCCCGGGTCACGGCTATGCCTGAGCGCCACCTCTGCTGCCTTTAGCATTTCTGTGGTTGCCAAACCTGGCTGGGCAAAGGCCACGCCAACTCGCGGACTGAAGTCTAACTGGGGCCAGAGCGTTTCAAGTTGAGCCTTTGCTCCATTTCGCAACCTTTCGAGTACCGCGTATACTTCGGCTGAAGAGCTGATTCCTTCCAGCAGCAACCAGAAGGCCCCTCCCTCCCAGGCCAGTTGATCCTCTGATCGGAGGTCAGCCTCGATGACCTTAGCCACCCCACGGACGGCTTTAGCCCAGGAGGCCTCACCCTCCAGCCGACGTATGCGCTCGAGCGAACGACACTGTAGACCTACCAGCGCACGGGTTGCGGGAGGCCGGCTAACGAGGGTCTCTTGTAAACTACGTGCGTTGGGTAGGCCGGTTTGAGCATCGTAGTAGCGGCTAAAGTGAAGCTCCTCCCGCATCTCCGTTCCATGAAGCAGCCAGGCCAGATGGTGCGCAAGGCCTTCCACGTGGCGCAGATCCAGTGCGTCAAAGGCATCTGCGCTGTGGAAGTTGTCGAGGTAAAGATAGGCGCGAGGAATGCCGTCCACGACCACTGGCGTCGCCAGCATGGCCTGTATCTCCGCAGCGCGCCCTGCCTCTGAGAGCACTGAACGTCTTTTTGGATCAAGCCGGGCGTTGAACTGGGATATGTCTGCCTGGCCAAAAACCCTGGCCTGGATGTGGGCAGTGAGAGATAGGGGCTCTGTGGGATTCAAACATACCTGCTGAAGGGCTGAAAGGTCATATCCTCGGGCTGCAACGAAGTGAAAGCAGCCATCAGAACCCCTTATGGTTGCACTACCTGCTTGGGCCACAGGAACGACCTCTAGCGCTGCATCTAATGCTCTTTGTAATAGCTCGCCGGGCTGCAAATTTTCCCTTAAACCCATTGATAGCAAGCTAATCGAGGCTTCGCGAAACTGGTTCTGGCGATAGGCATCGGTGATGTCAAAGCCCGTGCACTGAATTCCAATCGGCTTTCCCAGAGAATCACAGATTGCCAGAAACACCCAGCGACTGCGGTTCCAAGCCCGTCGCATGGGTTTGCTGAACTCCAACCAAAAAGCCCGCCCGGGCCACGAAATAGCATTCTTCGCGGCCTCCAATATTTTTGGCCTGTCCTCAATACATACGTACTCTATTGCAGGTTGACCAATAGGGGGATCAGATGTTCCGACGTATTCGAGGTACGATTGGCTAACGTAGGTAAAACAACCGTTTAGGTCGACATGAATATCCATCATTCCCTTGGAATCTCCTAGGGAACTTGTCTCCACCAAAAAGCCAGCTGGAGAGCGCCACTTTTGATCATGGTCTCTTGCCATATAGTTTTTGGCTGAAAAGTCTCACCCCCTTAGGAATTTTAGACCGGTTGGTAGCAGGATTTAGGTCAAATTACCCCTACCTCGCGCATCGCTAAAAGTTTTGTCCAGCATTTCAACCATGTACCAGACCTACACCCCGCTCCTTAGCGGCATACATCCGTTCATCTGCTATATGCATCAAAGCCTCTTTATCTGTACCATCTTCAGGGTAAGCCGCTAAACCGATGTTTGCGCCCAGACCAAGGCCCTGTAAGGATATGGATTGGATGGCATTGACGTACCGCTTTGCCACATGAATTGCCTGCTCTGCTGGGGTGTGGGGAAGTAACGCCGCAAATTCGTCCCCTCCCAGCCGAAACAGGCCATCACTCTCACGGCGTTCTTGCTGTAGCACATGCGCAACCCGAACCAGGGCCTCATCTCCAAATGCGTGCCCCAGCCGGTCATTGATGGTTTTGAATCCTTGCAAGTCTAACAAGAGTAAGGTAAACGGCTGATGGTAACGTTTCGAGCGAATCAGCTCCTCATCAAAGTAACTGTTGAATGCCCGGCGATTGGCCAGGCCAGTTAGAGAATCGGTCATGGCAGCCTCTTTAAGGCACTGCCGGGTATGTGCCTCATGAAGTAAGGTTGCTACGGGGGTGACAAAAAATCGAGCGGCCTCCAAGGAGTCCTTGCCAAACGCCTGCACATCATGGAAATTGTCTAAATTCAGCAAGGCCAAAACGTTCCCTTGATACAGTATTGGTATCGCGAGGTTGGACTGAATACGTTCTGTGTATGCCCTCAAGGTTGGATCAGAAGACGAGCTCTTGACACTTTCATTCCTTATGGAGGTCCACTCATTGGACAGAATTCGCGCTTCACCTTTTCGCCAACCCTCGAGGTCTCCCCCATACCAGACCAGGTGTTCCTCTTCTCGGAAGGTGACGCCACGCAGGCTTTCCAGGTCGTATCCTACGGTGGCCTCAAAATAAAAGCGTTCTCCCTTGCGCACCAGCAAGCTGCCCGCCTCGGCTCCGGGAATCAACTCTACTGCTGCATCCAGTACTTGCTGATAAAGGTTTTCTGAGTTGCTCAGGGCTGCCTGACCCGATAGCTCCAGTACCTTTTCCAAACGCTTTCGGGCTATCACTCCCTCTAATGCCAGCCCCACAGAACGACAGGCCAATGCCAGCAGTTCTTGTTCAGACTGCCGCCACCAGTGTGGCTCTGAATGAGCAAGACATAGCATAACCCGGGTTCGGGGGGTATCGGGTAAGGCAATGGGATGGATTACCAGGCTCCCAATCCGTCCTGCCATACTCCCAATACTGCTTGCTTCTTGTGTCAAATCGTTTATGAAGATGGGGCGACCGGAACGGTGAACCTCCCAAAACAGGGGATTATCGGTAAGGATTGACTCGAGGCCACCCTCCATACCCTGGTTTGCAGTAGCATCGTAATAGCCGAGTGGGTGCAACCTGCTTCCAAGCTGTTGGAGAATAACGCCTTGCTGCATTCCCAGTGCCGAAGCCAACAAAACCATCGCCCGGTCTACCACCCCCTGTATTGAGTGGGCGGAGGCAAGAGAGGCTGAGAGTTGATTCAGGAGCTGAATTTCTGCTTGCTCGGCAATCCAGGAGAGCCGATTACTGATGGTTCTAGCAAAGTGCTCAAAGCAGGCCTGCTCACGAGGATGAAAGGCTCTATAACGTCGCAGGTTGAGGATTGCAACCACTTCGTCTCGTTCACACAGCGGGATTGCCAGGTTATTAGAATAGGACTTTTGGTGATACGAAAATCGCCTACGCCCAATCTCTGGTTCCTTTGAGGTGGCACTCGAGCCCTGCCGATAAGCTTCATATATTGCGGCCTGCTCAAAGGGATTGGGCTTCCATTGGCCTGTAGATTTATGTAACCGAAGGCCGCCTTGATCGGGTAACCAAACCGTAACGAGACCCTCCTGCTGCGCAAGTAACTCAGGGATAGCATTCAGTACCTGCTCACGGCCCGGTATTGCCGATAGAACACGTAACGCTGTTACCAGCAGAGCAAACTGGTCAGCAGTTTCCTTTTGATCCAGATGTAAACGATTTAACAGTAGTCTGGCACGGTTGGATAGATAAACTGTCGTACCCATGACAAGCGCAATCCAAACGGCAGAATTCGAGGGAAAGGGATTTTGCCAGAACTCCATAACCACAATGGCTAGGGCAGAAATTATGCTATGCGCCAGCCCATAACCAGTACCCAGCGTCGCTACCAATAGCATGAACCACGGAAGCCGATATATTTCGCTTAAGCCTATTGCTGTCACTAACACCGAAGCTAAGAGCGATATGGTGAGCACTCTAAATTGGAACTTATTCACCTCACTGTTGCGATGCGCCGGTCGGCACAAAACAGCCTCTCGATTGCTTCTGGAAGGGGTTTTCAGTCGTATAAACAGTCCCATTGGATATGCACCCCCATTAAGACTTAGAAGTTGAGCGTTTGAGACAGAAAACATCGAGTGGTATATTCAGGGAAATAAGCTCAAAACAAAACATCCAAACCCGAACACATGCATTGAGATAGAAGCCCCAAGCAAGAGTTTGTGCGACCGAGCCACTTTCCGTCACAGCAAAATGATGTATGCCCGTTGCTGGTTCGGGCAGCAAAAGCCAGGGCCCAGGCTCAGCCAAACACCCACAAGCGCATATTTCGTTTGCATATGCAATTTGACTTGCGGAACTGGCGATTATGAACCGAAAGCCACGCCACATAAAAGCCTCACGTAAAGTGTGTCAGGTACACATCAGGCATTGTCTCCAGGCGCCCCTGGGATGGATATTGGATAGTGTAATCTTCAAACTTTCTAGCCTGACGTTTTAGGGCTGGGGTTTGCACCAGATTGAACAGCTCCCTGGGAGGAATAACGCTGTTAGTGCTATTTTCGTGGCTAAATATCCACAAACCACGCATGGCCGAAGAAACGGGCCAGCGTTGAGAGTCAGATTTAAAAATGCTAGTAATTCCCTGCCAGATCAATTCTAAATCTGTTCTCTCTACTCCGTTCTGAGTTCCGATGCGGGGATCATAATAGCCATGCATACGGTAAAGCCCGTAAGCTGCGTTACAACCCGAGCTTAGAGGGAAAATTGGATCAATAGAACGAGCCATCGAGAATCGCACAGAACATGGGATAACAACGCGACCTGCAGAGTCTGTGAAGCCAAACATGCGAATATTGAAATACTGAATCAGGGCTTTTGGTTTCCCCTGGCTGTAAGACAGAGCTCGAGCAGACCGACGTTGCAGAACTGGCAGGGCCATTTTTCGCTCGAGATGAAGGCTAAGGACCCTTTGGAAGTCGTCTTCTAATACCAATCCATACCGAACATCCCTGGTAAGTTGGTGAGGACTGGACAAATTCGACAGACTGGCAGGGCTCGCATTTTTGATTTCAAACAAAAGTACAAATCTATGGTGCAATGTGGGATCGTGAATCATGGATTCTCCTGGGGAAAGCAACCTGGGTTATTCGGATCCACTACCCTGGCCACACTAATCAGCCCAAAACCGATCTCTATATCCCATTGGGCACTGTTTTTTGCTGCGCTGAGCAAGCATTTGCGCACCTGCTTCAGGAACGACCCTGGATCGCTGGATGGCGAAAAGCCCATCTGTTGTTGTTTTAGGAGGTAAAGGCCTACGGCAGTACTGACAAATGGTGCAGCTGCTGATGTACCATACGCCAGGGCATAATCACCTGTATTGGGCCCGTGGGCTACGGGCACACCTGTACCAGGGGCAACAAATTCGAGGCCTGAACCATAGTTTGAGGCAAAACCACTCAACCACTTAGCACGCTGATTGTTGGAATCCACTGCACCTACCGCTATTACAAAGGGAGAAGAGGCAGGATACCCTACTGAGGCTGAGTCCAGATTGCCGCTCGAGGCCACCACAACTAAGCCTTGTTGAGTGACTTGTTCAAGCACCTGCTCAAGATATGGATCGTGAAATCCCGGTGTGGAAATAGACAGAGACAGATTCACTACCTGTGCAGGGGTCGGGTTTGTATAGACACGTCCAGCAATCTGGGTAGCCCCCGCTGCGTACTCCAGGGCCTGTGCTATTTGCAAGGTACCAGCTCGACGCTGGGCATCAAAGACTTTTATCGGCAACACACTCAATAAGTTATAAGCTGCGCCGGCCAGCGCAGAACCATCATTGGTGGTGGCAGCAATAATGCTGGCCACTTCTGTTCCATGGCTTGCACCTGTTCCGCTGAATGGTTCAACAGTTCCTTGATTTGGGCGGGGATCTTCCACACTCGGGCCTACCACATCCAGCCAACTTTCCTGAGGGGTGAGGTTAGGAGCCAGATCACTGCGCTGTGTGTACATACCGGAATCAACAACAGCAATAATGGGTTTTACGCAGTCAACCTTGAGTTGTTTCCAGGCCAACTCAAAATCCATCTGGCGAAACAAAGCCGCCTGCTCCAGGGCATAACTACGGTTATTGGGCGGAAGGGATATGTCATCGGGCTGGTAAAGATACTCGGGCTGCACATACTGACCCATCCCGTTCTGATACAAACGCTGGGCTACAGCTGCCTCTTGTCCAGGCCGGGTGTAATACAGACTCCAGCCCCTTCCCAAATCCCGTGCCCATTGAGCTCCCAGGCTTTGCGCAGTAGGCTTGTTGCTTTGCAGGCTCAATCCATTATTGTGATATGCAATCAGACGTCCCTTTACATATGGCACATCGAAATTACCCAATCCAACCTTTTTGAATTTTGGTCGGACAACCGTCGATTGAGCTTGTAAGCCAGCTTTAGGTGAGCAGTCCAGCCGTCCATTTACTTTAATAAAGGTGCTGAAACGCCTTATTTCCCGAGAGCCTCTGGCTTCTAAAATCAACTGATAGTTTATGGGATTGGAATTTTGGTGACCTTCGATCCGGATGATAGCATGAGGTTGTTTGGTGAATAATGGCAAACCTGGAATTGGTGGATCGCTTTGAAGGGAGTAATACTCGGCATCCTCGATGTTCCAGCTGAGGTTGACGTAGCCCCCTATGGATGACAGGGTTTGAGGGTTTGCCTCAAACTTGGGCGGATTTGCAGCTGTGGTGCAAGCTGACAAAACCAATACCGCATACACAGCCACCAATATGTAAGCCGGTTTTCTCTGGCTAAGACAGATCCAGTGTGTTGCGGAAACACGACTGTATTCGGTCGGTTGCACCACTGGCTCCCCGTTTCCCTTGGTGCCCAGATTGGGATTCACGGATCATTACCTCCGAACGTCACTATGCCCAAGGCATAGAGGTGGGGTATCAAATCCAGTACGAGATACTTTTCTCGATCCAGACCGTGTTCTTGGCTCAGACTGACCTTGATACCCCGCAGACCAGCCTTCATCGCCGCCGTGGGCCGATATAGAGCGTGCCAGTACTGAACTCGATTAGGCAAATTGCTCTGCATCGCTGTCCCGAGTGTCAATCTAAGAGCATTAGCCGATGTGAACTGGTTTAGATGACAGACGTCTCCAAGTCAACGGATTGGCCGTCGGGAATGCCGTTCAGAATGGCATTCCTCAATGGTTTGCTATTCAAAGGCAATGACGGGGCCATACGGTGTATTCGGGAAAGAACTCCGTCCTAAAGGCGCTTTTCTGGGCACAAGGGGTTATTGTGCAAAAGCACGCTATTCGTTAGCAATATATGGTATAGTTATAGGTTTAATACAGCAAAATTGAACTATTGCGAACGGGTCAACATTTTCCCGCATTGGGTTCATGTAAAATCACATAATTGGTTCGCTGAACCTGGGGGTGAGGTGATTGTGAACCTAGAAAAAATGGTTATTTTTATTGTGGATGATGAACCCTCCAACGTTGCTCTTTTACAAAGAACTCTTGAGCGGGTGGGTTTTTCTCGACTATATGCGACCACCGATCCATCTCGAGTCGAAGAGTTTATCTGTAAGTTGCAGCCTGATTTGATTCTACTGGACTTACACATGCCAAAACGCGATGGCTTTGAGATATTAAAGTCTTTGCGGGACTACCCAACCCATGGTGAATATCTACCCATCCTTGTCCTCACGGCAGACTCTACACCAGAGTCTAAGCACCGTGCTCTAAATCTTGGAGCAAGAGACTTTCTCCATAAGCCTTTGGATTTGCTGGAAGTTACCCTGCGCGTACGACGTCTACTTGAAACCCGCCATTTGCACCTGCAGCTAAAGGATGAAAACTTGCGTCTTGAAACGGCTGTACAAGCCCGAACTAAAGAATTGCATGAGGCACATTTGGACGTATTGAAACGACTGGCTCTTGCTGCCGAATTCCGAGATGACGATACCGGTGAGCATATTGTTCGGGTTGCGCTGAATGCCCGCAAAATCGCCGAAGCTCTGGGTATGGAAGCCCCCGATGTAGAGATATTGCACCAGGCAGCCCCCTTGCACGATGTTGGGAAAATTGCGATTCCCGATGCTATCCTGCGCAAAACCACTAATCTCACCTCTGAGGAATTTGAGGTGATTAAGAGCCACACAGTTGTAGGTGCCTCACTTCTGGAGGGGGGCAAGTCAGTTTACTTGCAAATGGCCAGACGTATTGCCCGCTCCCATCACGAACACTTTGACGGCAATGGCTATCCAGATGGTCTCAGAGGCGAGGCCATACCGATTGAGGCCCGTATTGTGGCGGTAGCAGATGTTTTTGATGCTCTCGTGAGCAGGCGACCCTATAAACAAGCCTGGCCTGTACCAAAAGCTGTAGCAGAAATAGAGCGTCAAGCCGGAACCCAGTTCGATCCTGCTGTTGTCAAGGCTTTTCTTGGGATCGCCCGAAAAGGCGAGCTCCTGGTACCCGGTCTCGTAAAACAGAGTAATGTTTGAGGCGGTTTATGCAGAGGTAGCCTTATAAGGTGTGTAAAAAGGGAAAGGCGGTAACCTAAATCTGCAAGGATTCGGAGGTCACCGAATGAAGCATGAGACCATAGGGATAGGGGAAGCGTCAAGAGTGAGCTTTGGAGAGTTAGAGGAATATGCCCGGCTGGAGATACAGCGATTCCTGCAAAGGTTGATGGAGGAGGAGGTGAAAGCATACTTTGGCCGGGGGAGATACGAACGGCAGGACAAT
>CAZIXH010000348.1:0-3117 GCA_964543055.1 uncultured bacterium | reverse complement strand
GTGGGGTTCTGGGGGTTGCACAGCATCAGGAGCCGGGTGCGGGGGGTTACCAGGCTTTCCAGTTGCTCAAAGTCAATCTCCCAGCCAGATTCGGTGCGCAGGAGGGGGTTGTGCCGGGCAATCCGGTGGTGCTCGTTCAGGGCATAAAGGAAAGGATGATAGACCGGCACCTGGGTAATCACCTCGTCACTGGGGCTGCTAAGGGCCAGCACGCTGGCATAAATGGCCGGCACAACCGAGGTGGTAAGCAGCAGATTCTCGGGGGCCAGACCGACCAGGCCGTGCTGGCCCTGCTGCTGAAGAATGAGGTTCAGGAGGGCTTTGTCGCCTGTTGCGGGGGGGTAGCCTACCCGCTCCTGGAGCCGTTCCACTATGGCCTGGGTGATGGCTGGACTGATGGGAAAGTCCATATCGGCCACCCACATGGGTAGCACATCTTCAGGGTAAAGGTGCCATTTACCGCTGTAGCCGTGGGGGTCGCGCAGGGTGTGGGGCGATAGCTGGTCGAGCTGCATGGCTATAGCTTATCGCGCTCTTTGCAGACGAGGTTCCTCAACCCGGAGGCCACTGCCCTGTCCAGGACAAAGGATTTTCAGTTCCTTGTGACTCGATATTTGTGAAGAGCGCTCTGGCCTGGTCTGAGAAAGTGACCTTAGCCTAGGGCAAATCCGGGGTGGTGTGGGCCGGAATAATGACATCCTCGAGCTGTTCTTCTAGCACCACCTGGTTGCGCCCGGCGGCCTTAGCCCGGTACATGGCCTCGTCGGCCCGGCTCAGGAGGGCGGCCACGGTGTCACCCTCCCGGTAGCAGGCCACCCCCAGGCTCAGGGTCACGTGTACGCCCGACATGGGGGTTTCGCGGATGGCCTCGAGCAGGCGCTGGGCCAGGTGATGGGCTTGCTGAAGGTCGGTCTCGGGAGCCAGAATCAGGAACTCCTCACCCCCCCAGCGGGCCAGGCTATCGCTCTCGCGCAGGTGCTGGAGCAGCCTTGCTGCCGCTTCGCGCAGCACCTGGTCGCCTACCGAGTGGCCGTAGGTGTCGTTAACCCGCTTGAAATGGTCAAGGTCGGCCAGCAAAACCGCCAGAGGACGGTTGTAGCGACGGGCCCGATCCAGTTCGCTGTCCAGTTTGATCTGCATGGCCCGTCGGTTGGTCAGGCTGGTAAGGGCGTCGGTATGGGCCATCTGGTGCATCTGGGCATAGTGACGGCGCAGATAGGCGAACAGGTACAGCAGGCTCAGGTAGGCGATGTTGGATAGGGTGAACTGAAGCGCGGTATTGGTAGAAGATACGCTCAGGGAGGGGCTGGAAAGCAAGCCGATGGCGCCCGCCAGCAATCCCAAACCCAGATAGGTCAGGGAGAAGTGTAGCGCCTGCTTTCTCCCCAGCAGGTTAAAGGCCATCAGGTATACCATCGGAAACCACAGCACGGCGGGGGTTATGCCATCGCGCTGATGTAGCTTGTAGGCAGCCTCGTAGTAAAGGCTGAAAATTTCATACACCGCGATCAGGCCCAGGGCAATCTGCCAGACCAGCCGAATGCTTTGGGGGTTGCGCCAGAGGTAAACCTCCAGCACTATAAACCCCAGTGCCATGGGCGGTAGCAGTAGCCGGTCGGGAAGCGATAGCAGGCCCGCCATCACCGACAAACCCCAGGCCGCCAGGGCAGCAACGGCCCCCAGGGGGAGCAGCCAGAGGGAGAGGCGTATGCGTAAACCCTCGAGGGGATCGGCAACCTCTATGGTGGCGTAGGGATCGGGTTTGCGACGGGGCGGCATAGCCAGGATTTAGAACAATCTATCATCACCAAGCACACTTTTGAGTTTATTGGGGGCCAGAGCTTCCCCCCGGCAGAAATACCGCTATAGCATCGTAGAAATGGCAGAAAACAGCGTATCCGGGGCTACAGATTCCCACTACGGAGGTTACATTTCGAAGCCGGGGGGTTAGTCTGGCCATCGGCTATAGACCATAGACCATAGGCTAGGGTTTGAGGTATTCAATCAGGTATTCGGCAGCAGCCCAGCCGCTCTCGAGAGCACCCTCGATTCGCGGCCCACCGCACCAGTCTCCACAAAAAACCAGGTTGTCCTGGGCCAGAAAGGGCCAGGGATGAGTCTGGGTGGGCAGGGCATAGCGCCAGCGATGGGCCATGGCGGTGCGGCACTGCCCCACCCAGTCGCCAAAGAGTTCCCGGGCCGCCTCGATGATCTGGCTCAGCGCCTCGGCAGGGGAGAGCTCCAGGTTTCTCTGGCTCCACTCTGCCGAGGCATGAAGCACCAGTACCGGCGGGTCTGGTACGGCCCGCTTGGTGTGGTCGAGGGCCGCCCAGGCCAGCACCGGGTGCTCGATTTCCAGTCCCACCCAGTCCAGGTAGGGCAGATGCTCGAGCACCAGAATGGCCGCCCAGCAGGGGGCGTAGCGCACGGCCTGCAGGGCTATCCGTACTTCTGGTTTGAGCCATTCGTCGGCCAGCTTGAGGGCTTGCGGGGCCGGCATGTTGAGTACCAGTGTGCGGCCTGAGCGAACCTGTCCATCCTCGAGCCGTACCTTCCAACCGGCTTCGTTACTTTTATGCAGATCCACCACCAGGGCTTTGGTTTCCAGGGGCAATGGTGTGTCTTGCGTCTCCAGCCCTTGCAAAAAAACCTTGCCCAGGGTGCTCATGCCGTCCGGGCAGACATAACGGGGGTGCCCGGCAGTGCGCGACTTGATACCGTTATGCCTTAGGATGGGAAAACCCTGGGCCCACTCTCGCACGATGCCATGCTTGACCAGATCGGGAATCAAGATGCGCAACTGGTCGTTTTTGGCGGTGAAATACTGAGCGCCGTGGTCTACCCGCACAATTCTGCCGTCTAGCTCGAGCCAGCGGGTCGCGGCCCGCCCCGAAACCCCTCGAGACTTGTCCAGAATATGCACGCTCAGTCCGGCTCGAGCCAGGTCTCGCCCTGCTGCCAATCCGGCCAGACCTGCGCCCACAATCAATACATCGGGTGAGTGCTCCATCTCAAATCCAAGAATCGGGCTTGGGGTGCTTTTCGTCAATCTGGTAGGCTCTAGCCGGTGAAGCCAGCACTGGAAGCAGACTGGTGGGCATTGGGGCTGCGGGTGGC
>CAZIXH010000347.1:0-10311 GCA_964543055.1 uncultured bacterium | reverse complement strand
GTGCATTGGCGGCGGAATGGGCGCGGCGGGGGTTTTTGAGGTGTATCCCAGCGCGTGAGGCGCTGCACAGCCTGAGTCCTTTTTTTCAGACAGGTTTCTGCGCTCGAGCGAAGCTTCTGGAGGAGCCCATCCTCAATCGCGGCGATGCAAGCTGGCTGCGTGGTTGGTCGTGGCAGGTCATGTATAAGCCTCATGGAATTGCGCCGTAAGCTATTGAAGTAGAGGTGAAATCATGCGCCCTATTCTGGCAGTTGGACTTCTGGCTTTGGCCGCTTGCGTGCCAGCGCCGCTTGGAAGTGGGGCCTTTGCGCCTTTCAATCTCAACACCACGCCAAATATTAGTGTGTTGGCCGGGCAAAACTGGTATTTCAGCAAGAGCTACGACCCCGTGGGTTGGCGGGTGACGTATCTGTTCGATGCCTTGACCCACGATCTATTGGGTCGCTCGTATGAGATCACCAGCCGCCCCAGCACCCTGGTTTGGGGCAATCAGCCAGACTATGTGCTCAACGACTTTGGGCAGTCGGAGCGCTTGTGGTGCCTTACCAGCACCTCGGGCCAGGGGCTAATGAGTTTTACAGTGCGGCTACGCCCTATCCAGCTTCCAGCAGGTTGGAGCCTGGACGTGGTAGAGGCTCGAGGTCTGCTCGAGTGCAGGTCTACCGATGCCATCTTGAACCGTCGCCCCGCTTTTGGGAATGTACCTGGCCGCTACACCCTGGTGTACGATTTCGATACCCAGTATCGGTTTGTGTATGTGCTCAGGGTTCCGGCCGGCACGGCTCCAGGGCAGTATCCCTTGCAATGGGAGATTGCCGAACTGAGAGAGGGCAAAGCAGTAGTTGAGGGAGCCTGGGTTACGGTGCGATAATTGAAGTCCTATGCACCGTCCTAGAGCCCTCTGGTATGGGTTGGCCCTGCTGGGCTGGCTAGTGGTGGGTCTGGCGGTCTGTGTGTTTTGGAGCATTTCAGCCACCAACCAGGTACGGGCCGACTTCGATCAGGATGCCCGCATCTTGCACCGCATCCTCTCGCAAAAAACTGAGCAGCACGAAGCAGTGCTCTCGAGCCTGGTGGAGCTAGAAAAAACTGGCGTGAGCAGCGCGACGCTCTTCAGTTTTGCCGAGGCCATGCGTACCCGTTATGCACAGCTGCTGGCCCTTGGACGCTGTGACCGGGCGGTACAGCCTTGCGCCTGGCAGAAGTTCAACGGTAGCGGCCTATCCGAACCGGTGCTGGAAAAGCACATCGTCGAGGCGGCACTGGCTACCAAGGCTAATCAACCCATTGCGGTGGTGGCCGATCCTTTGCAGCCACGTTTTGTGCTGGCCCAGGCCACGGGCTCGGCGGTGTTTGCGCTGTGGGTGGATGGTCGCCGGTTCGCCCACACCGCCGAGTTCAACCAGCCCGATTCGGGTTTCGAGCTGACCTTGTCTAGGGGCGGGGTTCCCCTCTTCCGCTTGCCACCCCAGCGGGAGGCTAACAGGCTCGAGGCCACCCTGCTGCCCCGACTGGAGGTTGGGAAGGCCCTGGGCAGTGCCAGCCAGCCTTTCTGGCTTCGGGTCGAACGCCAGGTGCGGTTGTGGGAGTTGCCCATTGGCCCGATGCTGGGGTTCCTGTTGGGGGGTGGCCTGCTCAGTTTCCTGCTGTTGCGCTTTTTCTTGGAGGGAAGGGAGGCCCGGCGCGGACGCCAGGAGGCCCAGCTTGCTTTGCAGCGGGAGCGGGTACGGGCCGAGGGTACCGTACGGGCCGTGAGTGATGCGCTTGTTACCTGCGATCGCGACGGAATTATTACCCTGGTAAATCCAGCCGCCCGGGAGCTGATCAATTCCCAGGAGGCCCTGCTGGGGCAGCCATTGCACCGGGCGGTGCGACTCCAGGCTACCTTGGGCCAGCAGCCGCTTACCGATTTTCTGGGCAATTTCTGGCGCAAGCCCCAAGCCACCGAACTGCCGGAGGGCACCACCCTGGTAGACCAGGCCGGTCGGATGCGGCTGGTAGAAGGTGCGCTTTCGCCCCTCTACGATGAATACGGGCAGTTGACCGGGGCAGTGCTGGCCTTGCGCGATCTGGGACCGTTTCGTAAACGAATGCTGGAAGCCCTCGAGCAAAGTGAGCGGCGCCTGCGGGAACACGAGGCCATGCTGGCCCATGTGGGGCGGGTCGGAACCCTCTCCGAGATTGCGGCGGGCATCGCCCACGAACTCAACCAGCCCCTCGCCGCTATTCTGAGCCAGAACCAGGCTTCCGTAAGGCTCTTGGAAGAGGAGGAACCGGATCTGGAACGGGTTCGGCGCTCGCTCCGAGCGAGCGCCGAACAGGCCCGTCGGGCCGGGCAGATTCTGGAGCGCTTGCGGGCCCATGTAGCCCGCCAGCCCTTGCGCCGCGATGTGGTGGACTTGCGGCAGGTAGTGGAGAACGTGCGGGTGCTGACCGAGCACGAGTTGCGCGAGCGAGGGATCCGATTGGAAACCGAATTGGGGACACAGCCCCTCGAGGTTGAAGGTGACGCTATTCAGTTGGAGCAAGTCTTACACAACCTGTTGCGCAACGCCATCGAAGCCTTGAGCGAGGTCAGCCCCGAGCTACGCCGAATCCAACTCCGGGCGGGGCAAGCAGGCCCAGACTTGTGGTTGGAGGTGCGCGACTTTGGCTCTGGTATCGCACCCGAAATCCTACCCAACCTGTTTACCCCCTTTGTCACTGCGAAGCCGGGTGGCATGGGGCTGGGCCTGTCGCTCTCCCAGACCCTGGTGCAGGGCATGGGGGGTCACCTGCGCGGCGAAAACACCCCAGAGGGTGGGGCACGCTTCGTGCTCAGCCTGCCTGCACTGTGGAGTGAACGTGTCGAGGGTTAGCCCAACCACCCAACACACGCCGGTAATCTATCTGGTGGACGACGACGAGGCCGTGCGTGAGGCCCTGGCCTTGCTGATGCACACGGTGGGCCTCGAGGTACAAACTTTTCCTTCCCCCCTGGCTTTTCTGGAAGCCTTCGACCCCGAGGCCATCGGCTGCTTGGTACTGGATGTGCGAATGCCTGAAATGAGCGGTCTTCAACTTCAGGAACTATTGCGTGAGCGGGACGTAGACCTGCCGGTAGTAATCATGACCGGCCACGGCGACGTGAACCTGGCCCGGCGGGCTTTTTTGGGTGGCGCAGTGGAGTTTTTGCCCAAGCCGGTAGACGAGCAGACCCTGATTGACACCCTGCAACGCGCGGTACGGGCCCACATTCAGTCGCGCCAACGCCAGCAGGCCACCCGGCAAGCTAAAGAACGTTTGGGGCGCCTTAGTGCCCGTGAGCTGGAGGTGTTGCGTCTGATGGTCGAGGGGCAGACCAGCAAACAAATCGCTAAACAACTCTCGGTCTCGCCCCGCACCATCGAGACCCACCGCGCCCACCTGATGGATAAACTCGAGGCCGACTCGTTTGCGGCCTTGATCCGGCTTTATCTAGCGAGCCTCGAGACCCATCCGTAATTCTACAGATTCCCTATCGCAATCCTCCGAATAGCTGTGCTGTACGGGGCTGGTCTAGCATGCCTCTTGTTCAGCATCCGCTGACACGGAGGTAGATATGAAGCAACTCATCAAACCGTCCCTCGCCAGCCTGATTGTGCTGGGAGCCGCTTTGGCCCAAGGCATCCTTGCCGAGCGCAACCTGTCGGTTGCATTGGCCGAAGAAGCTGCTGTGGCGGCAATGCAGAAGTGCCAGGCCGATGGATTCCGGGTCTCGGTAGTGGTGCTCGACCGGGGCGGCACCTTCAAAGCGGCGGTGCGCAACGATGGCGCGGGCCTCCACACCTTCGACACCGCCTGGAAAAAAGCCTATACCTCGGCCAGCATCCGCATCCCCACCACCACCTTTGTCCAACGGGTGCAGACCAACCCGGGACTGGCCAGCATCACCGGGGTAATTGCCCTGGGCGGCGGCCTGCCCATCTCGGTGGGTAACGAAGTCATCGGGGCTATCGGGGTGGGCGGTGCACCCAGCGGTGAGGCCGACGAGGTGTGTGCCAAGGCAGGTATTGACAAAATTGCCGACAGGCTTCGCTAGAAGCGGTGTCTAAATTGAAATCTGCTCAAGTCCATTCGGCAAGCTTTTAAGAGCTCCTCCCCCGCAAGGGGGAGGGCTGGACGTAGACGAACTACTGCTGGAAGGCCCTGGCTGCGCGGAGCGGTTTGGGGCCTTCAGGTAGGATACAAGGAGCGTAGAGGACCGATGAATGCATCCAAATGGCTTTTGGTTGCCCTGGTGTTGGCGATGGGTGCCCAGGCTCAGAACATGAACACCCTGGACTCCCAACTGATCCAGGCCGCCACCCAGGGTGACCTGGCTAGTGTGAGGAATTTGCTGGAGCGGGGAGCTAGGGTCAATGTCCAAAACGCCAACGGGCGCACCGCCCTCACCGCCGCCGTGATGAGCAACCACCTGGAGGTGGCCAGGGTGTTGATCGCAGCGGGGGCAGACCCCAATATCCAGGACGATAACCGCAACAACGCCTTGCTGGTGACCGGTGAAACCGGTAACGTGGCGATGCTGCGTGAGGTGCTGAAGGCCAACCCAGACCTCAACCGTACCAACCGCTTTGGCGGTACCGCGCTAATTCCGGCCGCCGACCGGGGGCATGTGGAGTATGTGCGGGAAATCCTCAAAACAAAAATTGGCGTCAATCACATCAACAAACTGGGCTGGACGGCGCTACTCGAAGCCGTCGTCCTGGGCGATGGGGGCCACTGCCACACCGAGATCGTGCGGCTGCTGCTGGTGGCAGGAGCCAACCCCAACCTGGCCGACCGCGATGGCGTGACCCCACTACAACACGCCCGTCGGCGGGGCTACAGTGTGATGATTGGGCTCCTAGAGCAAGCTGGGGGCCGCTGATGAGACTCTTGATGGTAAGCCTTCTGATCGGGCTAGCACTGGCGCAAGTTCCTCCTAGCCAGGCCGAGGTGCGTGGCTACAGTGGACTGATGGCGGCGGTGGCAGCAGGCCAGCTGACCGAGGTCGAACGGCTGCTGAATGCAGGGATGAAACCAGAAATGCGCGACGACCACGGGCGAACCCCGCTCCTGGTAGCGGCCCACTTTGGGTACCATGCAGTCGCCAGGGCCCTGCTCCAAGCTGGAGCCGATCCCAACGTTCTTGACCGTCAGCGCTACGACCTCCTGACTATCGCTGCTGTGCGTAATGACGTTGAGATGATCCGTATTGGGCTGGTCGCCGGAGCTAACCCCCGTAACATTACCAGTCCCTACGACGGCACTGCCCTCATTGCTGCAGCCCACCTGGGGCATCTCGAGACCGTGCAAGCCCTGATTGCGGCCAAGGCTCCGCTCGATCATGTCAACAACCTGGGCTGGACTGCCCTGATCGAAGCGATTGTGTTGGGTGACGGTGGCCCCCGACATACCGCCGTGGTGCGGGCCCTGGTTAAGGCAGGGGCCAATGTAAACCTGGGGGATCGCTCCAGAACCACCCCACTGGCCCTGGCCAAACAGCGCGGCTATACCGAGATGATGCGTATTCTGGAGGAAGCTGGAGCGAGGTGAAGTGGCTTGGATCAGAGCTTCAACCAGGGCTATGGCCCTGCCGACTTTCCTTAGTACCCTTTTATACCGGATTCAAAAAGACCTTTGACAAAACCACATGTCCTGGAGGCTGTCTTTTTGAAGACTAGAGTACCCCCTCCTTTTGGTCGACGAAAAAAACGTCTCCCGTTCCAAGAGTGGTATCGCCCTCCGCTACGCGGATATCCGTGGTCGGGTTGGTTCGTAGCCGAATGGTGACGAACCAACCGAATCTGGTATTACCCTGATGCTCAGGGCAGTGGGCCAGAATCCCCGATACGCCAGATGTGGTGTGTAGCCAATTCTTTGCGCGTTGGAATTTCTATTGTGCCACTACCGATTGACGCAACACCCCTCTTCCGCTAAACTTTATACTCAGTATAAGTTTGTAATAGGTCAAAAAAACCGGGAGGTTAGCGTGATTGCAGACAAGAAACTTTCCACCAAAGGCGGCGGCTGGTTGCTGGAAAAGCCCGAGCAGATCTTCACCCCGGAAGACTTCGACGACACCACCCGCATGATTCAGGAGACGGTGCGGCAGTTTGTCGAGAAAGAGTACCGGCCTGTGGCGGAGGCCCTGGAGCATGGGGCCCTCGAGCACAACATCCCCCTGCTCAAAAAGTGCGGTGAGCTGGGCTTGCTGGGGGTCGAGGTCTCGGAAGAGTATGGCGGCCTGGATCTGCCCAAAACGGTCAGTACGGTGATTGCTGAAGCCCTTGCGGGCACGGGCGGGTTCAGTGTGTCTTATGGCGTTCAGACCAGCATTGGCCTCTTGCCGCTGGTTTATTGGGGGACCAAGCCCCAGAAAGACAAATATCTGGCCAAAATGGTCTCAGGCGAGCTAATTGCCGCCTACTGCCTGACCGAGCCCCAGTCGGGCTCCGATGCCATGGGGGCCAAGACCCGCGCCGAGCTTTCCGAAGATGGTAAGCATTACATCCTGAACGGCACCAAGATGTGGATCTCCAACGCAGGCTTTGCCCACCTCTTTACCGTCTTCGCCAAGACCAAAGAGGGCCTTACTGCCTTCCTGGTCGAGCAGGGCACCCCCGGCCTGCGGCTGGGTGGCGAAGAAAAGAAGATGGGCATCAAGGCCTCCAGCACCCGCCAGGTCTTCCTGGAAGACGTCAAGGTGCCGGTAGAGAACGTGTTGGGCGAGCTGGGCAAGGGGCACAAAATTGCCTTCAACGTGCTCAATGTGGGGCGCTACAAGCTGGGCGCGGGGGCCATTGGAGGCTCCAAGGGGGCGCTGGCCCTCTCGGCCCGGTACGCCAAAGAGCGCGTGGCCTTCGGGCAGCCCATTGCAAACTTCGGCCTGATTCAGCAAAAGCTAGCCGAGATGGCCACCCGCATTTTTGCCGGCGAGAGTGCGGTTTACCGGACCATGGGCATGATAGACGAGGCCCTTTCCAGCCTCGACAAAGCCAACGCCGCCGAAGCGGTGCTGGCGGGCATCGAGGAATACGCCATCGAGGCCAGCATCATCAAGGTGCTGGGCTCCGAGGTGCTGGACTACGTGGTAGACGAAGGGGTGCAGATTCACGGCGGCTATGGTTATTCAGCCGAGTACGAAATCGAGCGGGCCTACCGCGACAGCCGCATCAACCGCATTTTTGAGGGCACCAACGAGATTAACCGCCTCCTGATTCCGGGCATGTTGCTGCGCCGGGCCACGAAGGGCGAGCTGCCGCTCTTCGATGCCGCCATGAAGCTGCAAAAGGAGCTTCTGGAGCCCTCCTTTGACGAGCCCGAGGACAAAGAGATGGCCCAGCTCGAGGGTCTCAAGAAGCTGGCCCTGGCGGTTCTGGGCCTGGCCGCCCTCAAGTACGGCAAGAAGATTGAAGAGGAGCAGGAAGTGCTGGCCGTGGCTGCCGACATCCTCATTGACATCTTCGCTGCCGAGAGTACTCTGCTCCGGGCCCGCAAGCTGGGGGAGAAGGTCTACGCCGAGATGGCCCAGTTGTACCTGTACCAGGCCCTCGACCGCGCTCAAGCGGCGGCGCTCTCCATTCTGTCGCGCCTGGCCGAGGGCGACGATATGCGCCTGATGGCCTCGGCGGCCCGCCGCCTGACCAAGCACGACCCCACCGACCTGGTGGAGCTCCGCCGCCGGATTGCAGCCAGGGTGCTCGAGGCCGATGGCTATCCGCAGCCCAGAAGCTGAATAGGGAAGTCCTCTGATGCACTAAGGCTGCATCGCCTACAGAAGCGCGTGCAGTCTGGCTCGGAGCAGCTTGCCCGTGAGGTTCTTGGGGAGCGCTTCTAGCAGGGTAATCTGGCGTGGTCTTAGGGTGCGGGGCAGGTGGGCCTCGAGGTCGCGCTGGATGGCCTGGGTGTCCATGCCGGTATGGCCGGGTTTGAGCACCAGGAACAGGTGAAGGGCCTGTCCGTACTCGAGGTCGGGCACCCCCACCACGGCGCATTCCTCGGCGTAGGGGAGCAGGCGGGCGATGCGCTCTTCTACCTGGGCGGGGAACACTTTCTCGCCGCCGCAGATGAGCACCTCGTCGGCCCGGCCTGCCAGGAACAGCCGCCCCTGTGGGTCAAGATAGCCCAGGTCGTCGGTGGGGGCGCTGTGCCGTCCCCGCGAAACCCAGACCCGGCCTATCTGGCCCTGGGGCAGCTCGTTTTTCGCTTCATCCAGAATCTTTACCGTGACCCCAGGCAAGGGTTGGCCCACCGTACCGGAGGCTTCCAGCAGGTCTTCGGGGGAGGCCAGCGAGATGATGCCGGTCTCGCTCGAGCCGTACAGGTTGTAGAGCTTTGGGCCCAGCAGGGCCAGCGTGCGCTCGGCCAGGCTCGAGTGCAGCGGCGCAGAACCACAGATAATCGCTCTCAGAGGGCTCCCTTGTGCCGGGAGCCCTGCTTCCAGAAGCCGGTGCAGGATGGTGGGCACCAGCACCAGCAGCTCGATCTTGTGAGCCTGTATCGCCTCCCATAGCTCTGGGGCGCGGCTTCTGGGGGCCAGGTGAAGCGAGAGGCCCGTGCCCAGACACAGCGCCAGCGTGGCCAGCCCGTGGCCGTGCAGGAGGGGAACCGCCAGCAGTACCCGCTCGCTGCTTTGGGGCCGCAAACGAACCAGCAAGCCCCTGACCAGGCCCAGGGCTTCTAAAGCGGTAATTCTTCGGCGAACCTCTTTGGCGGGGCCGGTCGTGCCTGAGGTAAGCACCGTGAGGCTGCCTTTGCGGGGTTTGCGCTGGATTTTGCCGAGGGGGCTTTCTGCGATGAGTTTGGGGGCGTCCTCGAGCGCCAGCAACCGGGGCCGCTCTGGGGCAGGAATAGAGGCCAGAGCTTCTTCTACCAGGGGGCGAAACTCGAGGTCAAAGAGCAGCAGGTCGAATGGCCGCCTGCGCAGAACCGATAGCAGTTGCTCCGGCCCGAACATGGGGTTGAGCAGCACCAGGTCGCTGCCCAGCCGGGTACAGGCCAGAAGTGCGACTGCGTAAGCAATGCGGTTTCTCCCCAGGATTCCAACCGATTCCGCTCTGGAACGCCCCTGGAGTGCGGCGGCCAGCAGATTGGCGTGCTCAACCAGTTGCCCAAAGGTGAGGTGCTCTGCACCCTCCACCACCGCCAAACGATTGGGGAAGCGGGCTGCGGCCCAGGCAGCCAGGGTATAGAGTGAACCCCCAAAGCGCAACCAGAGAGGCACTAGCCGGGCAAGCGAAAGCAGCGGCGTCGGCCCCAGCAGCCCGGATGTGGCTACCAGCCTTAGAGCACGCCCCCAGCCAGAGGGTGAAAAGACGCTAGCCATGACGGTTTTCCCAGATGCTTAGCAGACGGTTGAAGGGCGTGGGTGCCAGCAAGCTGATCAGCTCCCCCCACCAAAGCCACCAGGGCGCTACCCGTTCCGCCCCCGTCACGAGGGCATAGGCAATGGCCTGGGCGGCCTCGAGCGGGCTGAGGGCGGGCATGTTCTGGTAGAAACGGCTGGGTTCAATCATGCGGGTGCGCACCAGCGGCAGATACACCGAAGAGACCCGGATGTTTTTCGGGCGCATCTCGTTGGCCACACTCCGCAGCCAGGCATCGAAACCGGCCTTGCTGGCCTGGTAGGCTGCCCAGTTGGGGGCTGTGGGCAGCCGTGCCGATACCGAGGAAACATTCACGATCTGCCCCCCGCCCTGCGCTGCCATGCGGGGCAAGAGAGCGCTGAGGAGCAACGCCGGACTCAGCAGGTTAAGCCGCACCAAACGCCCCAGGTCGTCGCGCTCGAGGGCGTCTATTACACCTCGTCGGATGGACTTGCCTGCGTTAGAGATGACCACATCAATGCGGGGATGATTTGCCAGGAGGGTCTTCGCCAGAGCGACGGCCTGTTCGGCTTGATAGAGGTCGGCAGGGTAGGCCCAGGCCCGGCCCCCAGCGCGCTCTACGCGCTCACAAATTTCCCTGAGTTTTTCGGCGGTGCGCGCAACCAGCAGCAACTCTGCCCCCGCCTGAGCCAGCAGGAGGGCGGTGGCCTCCCCAATGCCATAGGAAGCTCCGGTGATGAGCACGGTTTGGCCCTGCACCTGCCGTCTGAGCCTCTCCGGCTTTGCACACCTCGGCAAGGCGAGCCGAAAACGGCGGAGTGCAGGCATGTTTGACGGCATTGCAGGGCCTTCTAGCTTGACTTTTATTCACATCTGACGCTGGCTCCGATCTACTCCGTCTGGCTCTCTGTCGTGTCCTACTCATTGACATAACAACACTCAGTTTGCACCCCGTCTCGCGCGACCTGCACTCAGTATGTTG
>CAZIXH010000346.1:0-9498 GCA_964543055.1 uncultured bacterium | reverse complement strand
CACCCCGGCTGAGTGGCGTTTCTCCCGCCGGACGCTGCGGGCTGGCTGGAGGGCTCTGGGGTGGTCGGGCCTGCTGACCCTGGGCCCCGGTGCCGCCCTGCTCACTGCCCCCTGGCCGGCCCTGGCCCTGGGTATTCTGCCCCCGGTTCTCTCGGGAAGCCTGGCCCTGTCCGGGTTGGGACCCCGGCTGGGCCTGCCCTGGTTGCGAGGGTTGCGCTTGCCCGGGTTGTGAGGGTTGCGCTTGTTCAGGCTGTTGGGAGGGCTGCCCGGACAGGTTGGGCTCCCTACCCTCTGAACCAGGCGTGGGTTGCCCCTGCGGGGCTTGCTCGGAGGGCGAACGGCCTGTTTGAGACGGCTGTGCCTGGCCCGGTTGCTGGGGCTGCACTTGTTCGGGTTGGGAAGGCTGTGTTTGTCCAGGTTGTGATCGCTGTGCTTGTCCAGGTTGAGCTGCGGGCGGATTCTGACCGGTCTGCGGCTGCCCGGTCTGGTCGGGTTGGGGCTGGCCTGTTGGTGTGTTTTGCGGTTGTGTGGAGCCCTGACCATTCTGGCTGGAAGCAGACTGCTCACGGCTTTGAGGGCTCTCAGCGGGTTGGCCGGGGCGGGCTGCATCCTGGGGATCCCCCTGGCTCGAGGCCTCGCCCGCACGATCCTGCGCTTCCTGGCTACGCGGGCTTTCGGGCCTTTCCGAAGGACTGGCTGCATCCGGGCCTTGCTGTTGGCTTTGCGGCGAACCTTCCGGCGACAGGGGTTGCCCGCTTTGTGGGCTGGAGTTGGGTTGTGCCGGGCTGGTCGGGCTGCCTGTCTCTGGTGAGGTTGGGGAGGTCGGGCTGGAAGGAGCAGGAGCTACTACCGGCGACGATACAAAGGGTAGTTGCAATGGGGGCAAGACCCACACAACACCCAGCAGGACCAGGTAGAGGGCCGCAAAAACCCAGGGCAAAGCCGGGGGGCTGGCTTCGCGCAAGCTGGCTTCCGATTCGGTTTGAAGCTGGCCTCGCCAGGGGTGGTCGACGGGCGCCTCGAGGGCACTGCGGTAGGCCAAGCCATAGCGCCGGTCCAGATCGGCCAGGGCTTTAGGCTCTTCCCAGCGGGTGGGGTACAGCAACCCTACGAGCGAAAGCAAAACCCAGGCTGGATGCACCAACCAGGCCAGCGGAAGCAGCAAAAGCGCCAGCCCTGCGGCCAGCAAGAGCCGCACCCGCCAGGCCCGCCTTACCGCCCATACCCGGTGCATGGGTTCAGGGTAGCGGATGGAACGCAAAACGCCTAGGATTCAAGCTACGTAGTTTGGCCCGCCGCTAAAGCTGCTCCAGAACCTCTTCAGTCTGCTGAAAGTAACCATCTTTGGGAATCAGCACATAGCCCCTGGCGGTTTGGGCGGGGTAGTAGGGCATATCGAGGCGTAACTCCCGTGTTGCGCCCTCGTAGCGGCGGATTTGTGCCGGGTTGAAGGCGGGCTGAGGACGAAACTGTACGGCCTGCGAGATGCGCTCAATGAGGAGAGCTACATAAGCAGCAATTCCCCAGGTTCGGGCGGATTTCACAAAGGGTAGTGTAGCTAGAAATGGCAAAGGAAGGATGAGTTCAGGCTTTCTACTGAGTTGTACAGGTTTATTGTACAATAATTCCGTGACTATTGAGACCAGTTACAGCCAAGCCAGGGAGCAGCTTGCCGCCTTTCTAGACCGCGTGACCAACGATCTGGAAGTGGTTATCATCAAGCGCCGTAGCGGCAAGCGCGTAGCTCTGATTGACGCCGACGAGTACGAAAGCCTGATGGAGACGGTGCATCTGCTACGCTCCCCCAAAAATGCCGAGCGGCTGCTGCTGGCCCTGGAGCAAGCCCAGCGTGGTCAAGGCATCCGGGGCCAGGCCGCCCAGTTGCGCCGAGAGGTACTGGGTGGCAAAGCCAAGTAAACCTCGCGAGGCCCTGTTCACTCCCGCCTTCCTGGAAGACCTGCGCTTTTGGGTAGACACCGATCGCAAAGTCGCGCTCAAGATTCTCGACCTGGTTGACTCGGTCTTGCGCGAGCCCTTTAGTGGAATTGGCAAGCCCGAACCGCTCAAATATCTCGGCCCCGGCCTCTGGTCACGTCGCATCACCCAGGAGCACCGCTTGGTCTATCGGGTCTCTGATGAGCGGGTTGATTTTTTACAGGCAAGATACTACTACTAGGAGCGATTCCCTCGAGCTCCAATACCCTGCACAACGGTTTTTCCGCGTTGAGTCCAGCACAATGCACGGTAGGCGTCGTAATGGTGTCGCAGCAAGTTTTCTGGCATACAGTAATCGGCATGAACCGAATGAGAATATGACCGCCTCGAGATTTCAGTTCCGGCTCACCTTACGGTTCAAAAAGTCCATCAGCACGTATCGTCCGATGTTCCCCGGTGTGGTCATGTAGGCTTTGCCCTTGGTAATTTGCGTTAGCTTCTTGACAAAGGCCAGCAGCTCGGGCTCCCGCGCCAGCATGAAGGTGTGGATGGGAATACCTTCCTTGCGGGCCAGGGTGGCCTCCTTGAGGGTCTCGGCCAGGATGACCGGGTCGAGGCCCCAGGCGTTCTTGTAAATCTGGCCCGAGGGCAGGGTAAGCGCCGAGGGCTTGCCGTCGGTAATCATGATGATCTGCTTCATCTCGCCGCTCATTTTTTTGAGCATCTTGCGGGCTAGCTTGAGGCCCTCGGCAGTGTTGGTGTGGTAGGGCCCGACCTGCACGGTGGGCAACTTGCCTAGCGGCACTTCCTCGGCGCTGTCGTGGAACACCCCAAAACGTACCTGGTCGCCGGGGTACTGGGTGCGAATCAGGTGGGCCAGGCCCAGGGCCACGCGCTTGGCGGGGGTAAAGCGGTCTTCGCCATACAGAATCATGGAGTGGGAGCAGTCCAGCAGCACCACCGTGTTCATGGCGGCGGTGTACTCGGCCAGCTCGATGGTCAGGTCGCCCTCTTCGATGTTTTCCAGCCCCTTCATCACCACACTCTTGAGGGTCTCGCCAATGTTAATGTTGGGCTGGTCGCCAAACTCGTAGGGCTTGGTCTCGCCGCTCGACTCCACCCCCGAGGCGTAGTGCCGGGTGACGTGGGCGCCGGGGGCATTTTTGCCCAGCGAACCCAGCAGGGTGCGCAGGCTTTTGAGGCCCAGGAAGTCTACTGATTTGTTGGTGAGCTCGAGCCGGGTGTCCTGCGCTTCGCCCTGGAAACCCTGCCCCGTCTCGGAC
Organism: uncultured bacterium; assembly: GCA_964543055.1. Lineage (GTDB taxonomy): Bacteria > Deinococcota > Deinococci > Deinococcales > Thermaceae > Meiothermus. The sequence continues at coordinate 6,280 of CAZIXH010000346.1, read as the reverse complement.
GGGTCGTTGCCGGGCATCCGGATAAAGCCCTCGTCCTGTAGGCGCTGCATGAGGCGCTGCAACTCTTGTCCCAGCCGGGTTTCCTGAAAGTTCTGGGCATTCCTGGCTTCTTGCAACCACTCCTCGGGAATGCGGTCTTGCTCGAGGAGGGCTTGCAGGAGGGCGTCCATCAGGTCTTCGGTGGTGGGGCTGCGGTTGGGGTCGGGCTGGTAGCGGTTGTAGGGATCAGAAAAGCCCGAGTCCATCAGGAAATCCTGAATCATGTCCATCAGGTCGGCGCCGCTGAGGTCGTCGAAGCCGGGCTCGTATTTGGAGTATCGGACACGCATATTTCCTCGCTGATGGCTAATAGCGGATAGCCGATAGCTTTTGGTTCTGCTATTAGCTATTGACTGTGTGCTATGTGAGCTAATTTCCGCTCCCCCACCGCTCGCGTTCCCGCTCAATAGGGGCGCTGTAGCTCTCCTCACCCCTGGCAATCTTGCGGCGGCCCGCCAGGCCCTCGAGGATAAACTCCCCGGCGGCTACCAGGGCTTCGGGGGTGGTCTGGGGCTCGAGTTTTTGCGCGGCAGCCAGCAGGCCCGGCACTTTTTCCATTTCCTTCAGCACCGCTTTAGCGCTGCCCTCAGGCAGGGTGAGGAGGTTGCCCTCGGCGAAGTACTGCACGATTTCGTCTACCGGCAGGCCCCGGGCCCGCTCGCCATAGGCCAGCCCAAACGCCTTGAGCAAGAGGTCGCGGGCTACCCGCTCGGCCCCCTGGAGTTCGCCCTCGTATTCCAGCTCAATCTTGCCGGTGATGGCCGGCAGGGCCGCATACAGGTCGAGGGGCCGGGCCACCGGACGCTCGCCATGCAGAAGGGCGCGGCGCTCGGCGTTGGAGGCTACCAGTTCCAGCAAGCTAATCGAGAGGCGCTGCGAGACCCCCGAGGTCTTGTCTACGCGCTTATCCTCGCGGGCCACAAAGGCCACCGCCTCCGAGGCTTCGGCCACATAGGCCGGTACGTACATGCCTTCCTCTCGAGCAATCCAGGCTTCCTGCTGGGTGATGGAGAGGCCTTCCTCGAGGGTGCGCGGGTAGTGGGTACGAATTTCAGAACCGATGCGGTCTTTGAGGGGGGTGACGATCTTGCCCCGGGCGGTGTAGTCCTGGGGGTTGGCGGTGAAGGCAATCCAGACGTCGAGTTCCAAGCGCACCGGGTAGCCGCGAATCTGCACGTCGCCTTCTTGCAGGATGTTGAAGAGGGCCACCTGCACCTTGGGGGCCAGGTCGGCCACCTCGTTGATGCCGAAGATGCCCCGGTTGGCCCTGGGCAGAAGGCCGTAGTGAACAGCCTCGAGGTCAGAGAGCCCGGTGCCCCGTTTGGCGGCCTTGATGGGGTCAATATCGCCCAGGATGTCGGCCACGGTGGTGTCGGGGGTGGCCAGCTTTTCCACGTAGCGCTCGGAGCGGGGAATCCAGACGATGGGCGCTTCGTCACCGGCTTCTTCCAGGAGGCGTTTGGCCTCTGCCGAGAGCGGGAACAGGGGATTGTCGCGAATCTCGGTGGGCAGGGCCGGAACTTCATCGTCCAGCAGCTCGGTGAGCTGGCGCAGAATGCGGCTCTTGGCCTGACCACGCAGGCCCAGCAGAATGAAATTGTGCCGGGCCAGAATGGCATTGACCAGGCTGGGAATTACCGAGTCGTCGTAGCTCTGGATGCCCGGAAAGAGTTTTTCCCCGGCCCTGAGCTTTCCAATCAGGTTTTCCCGCGCCTCGTCCTTGACGCTGCGGCGGAGTTTCTCCAGGGGGTAGGTGCGCTTGAGTTCGCCGAGGGTTCGGGCCTTGGTCATTGCTCGAGTGTAGTCCGGTATGGCCCAAGATTGTGTAAATCAGATTGGGATTGAGAAGGCACCGGGCTGCAAGTTCAATGCAGGTCGAGGGGCTTGTGCATTGGCACGTGACTTGTAGCGCGTGGCTCGTAGAGAATGCCTACCGGCTTCACCAAGCTTGGGGCCTTCGGCTTTCAGCAACCCGATAGTACAGCCACCACCAGCCGCCCCGGCCCATGCACCCCCTTGACCATAATCTGCCCGATGTCGGCAGACTTGCTGGGGCCGGAGTGCAGTCCGATGGCCGAGGGCAGCGTGGGCTTCAGGGCGTTCAGGGCCGCAAGAAGGGTGGGGTAAATATGGGCTTCGGATACAAAGACCAGATGTGTGGGCGGCAAAAGCTGGTTGCGGCGGCCCTCCTGGCTGCTGAGAAGCACCGTGCCGGTCTCGGCTACTGCCCCCAGCGCCCAGGAGATGCCCAGCGGGGCTTCCTCGGGGGGCAGAAGGGGCAACCTGGGGCGAAGCGATTCAGGCACGGTCTGGCCCACCGTTACCCCGGCAAAGGTCTGGGCAAAGTGGCCCAGCCACTCCTGGGCGGCCCCCAGGCCCTCCAGCCGTACCACCTCGCCCCCATTCCCGCTCAGGCGCTCGGTAAAGAGGGTTAGGGCCTCCGATGGCGCGACAGTCGCCGCGAGGGGCTCGGGCAGGGCGGTTTTGGGACGGTGCTCGAGGGCGCGGTGGATGCGGCCCAAAATACGCTGGCGCATACAGCCAGTATAACGGCCAGACCCTGAGCTCCCATTTTCTGATCGCGGTTCCGGTCTCGACCTGCGACCTGTGACCTGCGACATGACTTGAAGCGGGTTCAGGCCAGGTGTTTGCTTCTGCAATTGCCCATCGCAACGCTGCCCCCTTAGCATAGAGGCAAATGATCCTGGTATTGAACGGCCCCAACCTGAACCTGCTGGGCAAGCGTGAGCCCGAAATATACGGCAAAACCACCCTGGAGGAGCCCGAGGACCTCTGCGAGGCCTGGGGCTCGGAGCTGGGGTTTGGGGTGGTCTGCCGGCAGTAGAATTTTGAGTGGCAGAGTGTCGAATGGATACAGGAGGCCAGGGACGAGGGCTTCCGGGGCATTGTGCTCAACCCCGGTGCCCTGACCCACTACTCCATTGCGGTACTCGATGCAGTACGCGCTCAGCCCCTGCCGGTGGTCGAGGTGCACCTTTCCAACCTTCACGCCCGCGAGGAGTACCGAAGCCGCTCGGTAACGGCAGCCGGGGCCAGAGGGCTGGTTTCGGGTTTTGGTCCCATGTCTTACAAGATGGCGCTGGTATACCTGGCGGATCTACTGGAGGCCCAGCCATGAGGGTACACTGGCAGGAAGTAGCGATGGTGGTGGCCATCGTCTGGATCTTCAGCATTGTCTCGCAAATCCAGCAGATTGGCTTCTGGCCGTCGCTGTTAGCAGGTCTGCCGCTGGGGTTGCTGGCGGGGGCGGCTTACTGGCTCTTGATGCCCTGGGTGATTCGCTGGGCGGCCAGGGGTCTCCCAAAAGAAAACCCCCCTCCCACCGGGAGGGAGGACGGAAATCCTGATCCTAGCGACGAACCAACCGCCAGGCCATAGGCAGCAGCGTTGCGGCCATGGCAGCCTTGACCAGGTCGCCCACCAGGAACTTGGTCATCCCGGCGTAGAGCAGCGCCGAAAGCCCTGAAAAGCGCCCCACACTGCCCAGTGCAAAACCCAGCCAGGTCACGCCGATGGCGTAGATGACCAGGCTACCCAGCAGCATCGCGGCAAAGGTCTTGAGCGGGCTGCGGTCGGTGCCGTAGCGCTCCACCAGCCAACCCACCGCAAAAGCCGCCAAAGGATAGGAAACCAGGTAGCCTGCCGTGAACAACTTGCCGGGATCGAACCAGGTGGTTCCGCCAGCAAAGACCGGGAATACCAGACCCTGAGCCAGATAGGCCAGCATCGCCCAAAAACCCAAACGGCTACCCAGGGCCGCACCCACCAGCAACACCCCCAGGGTTTGCAGGGTGATGGGTACGGGCTGGGTCGGAATGGCTACCTGGGCGGCCAGGGCCATGATCAGGCTACCCCCCAGCACCAGCAGCACGTCGCGGGTGAGGCTGCGGGCCGGGAAAAGGGACTTGGAAAGCGGTAGATACGGCAAACTTTGGGTTGGATTCATAGCAAAGCTCCTTTACAAAACCCCCAGCAACTGCACATCGCCGGCACCGATGCGGTGCATCTGGCCCGAGTGCTCCACCAGGAGCGAGCCATCCGGGGCGATGTCGGTAGCCCGACCCCGGATCTCGCCCCCCAGGGTAGCCACCCTGACCGGCTGCCCCAGGGTGTAGCTTTTGGCCCGGTAGGCGCGCAAAACCCCCTGGGGGTCGTGGTGTAGCTCGAGGTAGCGGGACTCCAGCCGCGCCAGCACGCGGGCCAGCACCCCTACCCTCGAGGCTTCCGCAAACTCCTCGAGGGCGGCAGCCTCAGGGAGCAGCCCAACCGCACGGTGTACATTGAGGCCAATGCCTAAGAGCACATAGGCCACCTCTTCCCCACTTACCTGGGCCTCCATCAGCACCCCCGCCAGCTTGCGCCCATCGGGGGCTAAGAGGTCGTTGGGCCATTTGAGCCCGCCCACCCCGCACGCCTCGCACAGGGCCAGCCCCGCCGCCAGGGGCAGAAGCGGCAGGCTGGCAAGGGGTAGCTGGGGGCGCAGCAGCACCGAGAAGGTCAGGCTGTGGCCGGGTTCGCTGGCCCAGGGCCGTCCCCGTCGTCCTCGGCCCTTCTCCTGGCGTTCCGCCAGCACCACCGAGCCTTCCTCGGCTCCGTCCAGGGCCCAGTTTTTGAGCACGTCCTGGGTGCTGCTAACCGTACCGAGGTAGGCGTAAAAGGCCCCAAAGCTCCCCTTTCGCAGGGCTTCCAGGGCGGCTGGGGTGGGGGTGCCGGGGGCCAGCCGATACCCCTGGCCCTTCTGGGTTTCGACCGGGTATCCGGCCTGCCGGAGTGCGGCTATTTGCTTCCACACCGCCGCACGGCTGATGCCTAACCGCCCGGCCAGGCTTTCGCCGCTCTGGTACTGGTCGGTGAGGTGGTCCAGCAGTGGGGGCACGTCAACCAAAATACCTTTTATGGGTTGACAAGTGCAAGCGGCGTTTACCCCCTAAAGGACTGCCGTTCGCTTTGGTGTTCGTGGTTCCCGACCAACCCTCCACCCTTCGGAGGACTCGAGGCATCCCTCCTTTGTCCACCCTGTCCTGGCAGCCGGGTGAATAAGCTATAGGGGTGTGGAAGTGGCTTGGTTGGATGGTGGTGGGCCTGACCTGTGCGCTGGCCCAGCAGCCTGTGCAGCTTCTGGCCGGGCACCGGGCCCCGGTGGGGGCTGTAACGGTGGGCCCTGGTGGGCTTCTGGTGGTAGGGGCCGACGCCTATATTCAGCTTTACCGGCCCGATGGGCGCCTGGTGCGCACCCTGAGCGGACACGCCGACACGGTGCACTCGCTGGATGTAGCCCCGGACGGAACCCTGCTAAGCGCCTCCGCCGACACCACCCTGCGGCTCTGGAACCCCGCTACCGGAGCCAGCCTGGGGGTACTGCAAGGACACCGCGATCAGGTCTGGTCGGCCCGCTTCAGCCCAGACGGCGGGCGCATTCTGAGCGGTAGCGCCGACGGGGAACTGTGGCTCTGGACCCGGCAAGGACAGGCGCAGCAACTGAGCCTGGGGCGTAACTGGATTTATGGGGTAGGGTTCTCGCCGGATGGCACGCTACTGGCGGGGGGAGGGCTGGACGGAGCGCTCTTGTGGAACCCCCGCAAGGGCAGTCGCCTTCCCCTCCTGGGGCGGCTCTCGGTACGGGCCCTGGCCTGGGGGCCGGATGGCCGCCTGGCTACCGGAGACCGTGATGGGCAAATTCAGCTCTGGGATGCCAGGGGCAGCTTTGTGGGGCAGTTTACCGCCCATCGCCTTGCGGTTAGCGCCCTGGTCTGGAGTGGCGGCGGGCAGCTCATCAGCGGCGGCCAGGACGGGCAGATTATCTTCTGGCAGAACGAGAAGCCCGTGCGAAGCCTTCAGACTGCCTCGGTGTTGAGCCTGGCGGTGTCCGGGAACCAGCTCTTGAGCGGGCACGACGATGGGCGGGCCAGGCTATGGAACCTGCAAGGGGCGCTGCTCCAGACCCAGGAGCCCCCCGCCGCCTCGGTGACGGTGCTGGCCTACAGCCCCGATGGAAGCCTGCTGGCCAGTGGCGGCTGGGAGGGCGAGGTTTGGCGCTGGAATCGCAGGGGCCAGCCCGTGCGAAGGCTCCGCGGGGCCGGGCTCGAGATTACCGCGCTGGCCTTCACGCCGGACGGGCGGTGTCTGGCGGCGGGGAGCCGCGGCGGCCCGACCCGCCACTATCCGGTGGCCAGGGGGCGGCGCTTGCAAACCCTGGCGGCCCACGGCGGCGGGGTGGGGG
>CAZIXH010000345.1:0-7897 GCA_964543055.1 uncultured bacterium | reverse complement strand
GTCTACCTGGGGTTCGGACTCAGCGCTGCGGCCTGGCAGGGAATTGTCTTGTTTTTGCTGTACGCGCTTTACAGTGCCGCCTTCGAGGGCAGTAGCCGAGCCTATCTGGCACAAATCATCCCGGCTACCGAAAAAGCCAGTGCCATTGGGCTGTACCACACGCTGGTTGGGCTACTGTTGCTGCCAGCCAGCGCCCTTTTTGGCTTTCTGTGGCAGCATTTTGGCGCTAGCACAGCTTTCTTTACGGGAGCGGCTTTCGCCTTGTTGGCGCTGATCTTGCTTTTGCTTGACCCCACGCGCAAGCACGGCTATACTTCTTAGTCGGCCCCTCGAGGGCCATGAGGAAGCCCCGGTCAGCGTACTGCGGCTCACCCGACAAGGAGACCCACATGCCTTTTACCAAAGCAGATAAAGCCAGCGTAATCGAGAAGCACGCCCATAAAGCCGGCGATACCGGCTCAACCGAGGTACAGGTAGCCCTTCTGACCGAGCGCATCAACCGCCTTTCTTCCCATCTGAACGTCAACAACAAAGACGTTGCAGCCAAGCGCGGTCTGCTGGGCTTGGTTGGGCAGCGCAAGCGATTGCTGAGCTATCTGGAAAAAAAGGACAAGGCTCGCTACAAGGCTTTGATTGAAAAGCTTGGTCTGCGCAAGTAATCAATGTTTCCGGGGGCAACCCCGGATATTCTCTATCGTGTACAATGCACTTAACTCGGTAGGCGGGGCCGAGGTTGGCTCCGCTGATAACTTGAGGCCAGACCCAATTGCCATTGTGAGGCGCATCATCCCAAGTATGTCTCGACCCACAGTCTGCCTCTGTAGCCACAGCGAGCGCTTTGCGACTCACCCCGCCATCCCTTCAGGGTTGCGCAGGGGGTGCTGTGATTTTTCCCAGCCCTAAAGCGCACCCAGCGCTATAACTGGGCCATCAGGAGTTGATATGAACGAGGAAAACCCAATACCCCAAGGAAAGCGCTACAGCGTGGACGTGGGGGGCCGTACCCTGACCATTGAGACCGGGAAATATGCCAAGCATGTGTCCGGCTCGGTCTGGGTCAGCTATGGCGAGACGGTGGTGATGGCCACAGCCCAGGCCTCCGATGCCCCTATCCAGGCCGACTTCTTGCCCCTAACGGTGGAGTTTGAAGAGCGGCACTATGCAGTCGGGCGCATTCCTGGTAGCTTCATGCGGCGCGAGGGACGACCTGGTGAGAAGGCCATTCTATCGGCACGCCTCACCGACCGCCCCATCCGTCCCCTTTTCCCCAAGGGGTTCCGGCATGAGGTGCAGGTTCTCCTGACAGTGCTCTCCGCCGACCAGGAAAACACCCCCGATATTCTGGGGCCGATTGCTGCCAGCGCAGCCCTAATGCTATCGGACATCCCCTGGGAAGGCCCTATCGCTTCAGTGCGGGTGGGTATGCAGGACGGCCGCCTGGTTCTGAACCCTATCGCCCAGGAGGACAGCCAGCTTGATCTGGTGGTGGCAGGCTCCAAGGACGCCATCATCATGGTGGAAGCCGGGGCCAAAGAGGTCTCAGAGGATCAGCTGGTGCAGGCCCTCGAGTTCGCCCACCGGGCCATGCAGCCCATCCTGGAGCTTCAGGAGCGAATGCGGGCCGAGCTCGGGAAGGAAAAGTTTGCCCACGTACCTCCTGCTAAGCTCGATGCCGAAACCCAGGCCGCCCTCTACCAGCGGGCCCTGGAGAAAGGACTCTCGAGCGTCCTGCAAACCGCCTCCAAAGGGGAGCGCTCAGCAGCCCTGGAAGCCTTCAGCGAAGCCCTGCTTGATGAGTTTGTGCCCGGTAAGGAAGACGGCACAGTAGACCAGGAGCGGCGCAAGCTGGTAGCGGAGGCTTTCGACGAGGTGGTCAAGCAGGAGCTGCGCCGCCTGGTGTTGCAGGAAAACAAGCGGGCCGACGGACGTACCCCCCAGCAGGTGCGGCCCATCTGGATTGAGAGCAACGTGCTGCCCAAGCCCCACGGCTCGGCCATTTTCAGCCGGGGCGAGACCCAGGTGCTGGGCGTGGTCACCCTGGGCACCGGGCGGGACGCCCAGCTGGTGGACGACCTCGGCATCGAGACCGAAGACCCTTTTCTGGTGCATTACAATTTTCCGCCCTACTCCACCGGCGAGGTCAAACGCCTGCGTGGGGTGAGCCGGCGCGAAGTAGGTCACGGTAACCTGGCCAAGCGCGGTCTACGGGCGGTATTGCCTTCCAAGGAGGAGTTCCCCTACACCATACGGGTAGTGGGGGATGTGCTGGAGTCCAACGGTTCCTCCAGCATGGCCACGGTCTGCGCGGGCTGTCTGGCCCTGCTGGATGCGGGTGTACCGCTCAAAAAGCACGTGGCCGGGGTGGCCATGGGCCTGGTCAAGGAGGGCGACCAGGCGGTGGTGCTGACCGACATTCTGGGCCTCGAGGACGCTCTGGGCGACATGGACTTCAAGGTAACCGGCACCCGTGACGGGGTGACCGCCCTGCAAATTGACATCAAAATCAAAGGGCTCACCCCCGAGATCATGCGGGCCGCGCTGTATCAGGCCCGCGAGGCCCGGCTGCACATCCTGAGCCTGATGGAACAGGCCGTGCCCACCCACCGCGCCGAGATGAAACCCCAGGTGCCGCGCATCCTGACCTTGAAAATCAACCCGGAGAAGATTGGCGGCATTATCGGACCCGGTGGTAAGAACATTCGCGCCCTGGAAGAGCTGGGCGTGGAGATTGACATCGAGCAGGACGGCACCATCCGCCTCTACAGCACCAACGCCGCCGCTGCCGAGGAGGCCAAAGCCCGTATCCTGGGCCAGACCGCCGAGGCCAAAGTGGGCGAAATTTACGAGGGAACCGTCACGCGCATCACCAACTTTGGGGCCTTCATCGAGATTCTGCCGGGCAAGGACGGACTCTTGCACATCAGCCAGCTTGCCCAGGGGCGCGTCGAGAAGGTCGAAGATGTGCTCAAGCTTGGCGATAAGCTCAAGGTCAAGGTCAACAAGATTGACGAGCAGGGCCGGGTAGATCTGATTCGCCCGGAGCTCGAGGGCCTGGTTGCCCCCCGCAAACCTCCGGTTAGGCGGTAGGCCCAATGGTTTGACCCTTGCAGGGCAGCCTTGCATTGTCCGTTGGTATGGCTCGTTACACAGCTTACGTCGCAAGGCAGGGACGAACCGAGCCCGTGCCTCAGCCCAACCCACCCCTATCCATACAGTTTATTTGTTGGAGCAATCATGAACGACAACCCACCTTTTAGCCGTCCCAGGGGGCCGCGCAAGCGGCAAGAAAGGCCCAAACCCAAGGGGCCGGTTATCCTGGGGAAACCCGATGACGCCGTCGAGATTGTCTTTCTGGGCGGTACTGGTGAAATCGGCAAAAACATCACCGCCATCCGCTACGCAGACGAAATGTTCATCATTGACGGGGGTCTGGCTTTCCCCGATGCCCGCATGCTGGGCGTGGATATCGTAATTCCACGCATTGACTACCTGATTCAAAACAAGAACCTGATTAAGGGTTGGGTGCTTACCCACGGTCACGAAGACCACATTGGCGCACTGCCCTACCTGTTTCCCCAGTTGCCCAGGGTGCCGGTGTACGGGGCCAAGCTCACCCTGGGGCTGGTCAAGGGCAAGCTCGAGGAGTTCGGCATCAACCCCGGCGAGTACCACTTTAAAGAGGTCTCCCCGGATGACCGCATCTCCATGGGGCGCTACTTCCAGCTCGATTTGTTCCGCATGACCCACTCCATTCCGGACAACTTCGGCATGGTGATTCACACCCCCATTGGCAAAATCGTTCACACCGGCGATTTCAAGCTTGACGAGCGCCCTATTGATGGCAAGACCTCCCATCTGGAAAAAATCGCCCAGGCCGGCGCCGAAGGGGTGCTGTGCCTGATTGCCGACTCCACCAATGGCGAGCGCCCCGGCATCACCCCCACCGAGACCGAGGTAGCGGAGGAGCTGGATAAGGTCATAGGGGCCGCCAAGGGCCGCATCTTTGTGACCACCTTTGCCTCGCACATTCACCGCATTCAGTCGGTGGTTACGGCAGGCGAGAAGTACGGGCGCAAGATTGCGGTGGAAGGGCGCTCGATGCTCAAATACGCTCGGATTGCCCTCGAGCTCGGCTACTTTCAGCAAAAAGACCGCTTCTATACCCTCGATGAAATCAAGGATCTGCCCGATGAGCAGGTGCTGGTCATCACCACCGGTTCTCAAGGCCAGCCCGAGGCTGTACTAGCGAGACTGGCGGCAGGCAATCATGCCAAAATGAGCATCCAGGAGGGCGATACCGTCATCCTGAGCAGCAGCCCCATCCCCGGCAACGAAGAGGCGGTCAACACCGTCATCAACCAGCTTTATGCCCTGGGGGCCTATGTTTTCTACCCCCCCCGTTACCGCGTGCATGCTTCGGGCCATGCCAGCCACGAAGAGATCAAGACTGTGCTGAACCTGGCCCGGCCCAAGTTCTTGCTGCCCTGGCACGGCGAAATTCGTCACCAGACCAATTTTAAGTGGCTCGCCCAGAGCATTCCCCAACCACCCGAAAAAATCCTGATTCCCGAGAACGGGCGCCTGATTAAGCTCACCGCCGAAAACATCGAGTTTGACGGTAAGGTACCCCACGGCCAGCTCTACGTGGATGGCCTGGGGGTGGGCGACATCACTGATGAAATCCTGGAGGACCGCAACCACATGGCCGCCGAAGGGGTGGTCATCATCACCGCGCTGGTCAGCCGCGACCCGCTAGTCGAGGTGATTTCCAAGGGCTTTGTGAAAGCGGGCGAGCGCTTGCTGGGCGAGGTACGCAAGATGGCCCTGGACTCCTTGTACAGAGGGGTGCGGGAGAAGAAGCGGCTCGAGGAAATCCGCGATGACATCTACTATCCCGTTAAGAAATTCATCGCAAAAAACACTGGGCGCAACCCGGTTATTCTGCCCATCGTGATTGAAGGCTAGCGGGCCTTTAGCCTAACGCTGAAAGCCGAAAGCGTGCTGGTTTTTGGCATAGGAGTTCTACCAACTCTGCGCGTGAGCGGCGCTAAACGCACCCCTCCCTTGCCGCGCCAGGGGGCGCGTCCGAGGAACTTGTATATCGCTTTTGGGTCACTTCTGAGCAGATTGGGTATTCCAAGAGGCGGTGCCGATGATCGAACAAAGCTAGATGCCTCGAGAGACGATCAATAACCCTCGAGCCGCTCCAGCACCCGCAGAAGCGACCGGCCTCGAGTCTGGTCGCGCACCCGTTCCTGGAATAGGGGCAGTTGGTTCTCGTCGAGCGTGAAAACCACCGACAGCCCGGCTTCGTTGTAGGTCTCGGATTCACGGTGGAGTCCTTCCAGCAGATGAAACAGGGTGTTGCTGAACTCGAAGGGGGCTTGCAGCACACAGCGCACCCTGGGCACAATGACCCGCTTGGGGGCTTGCCGCAGACACTCGGAGGCCGCGCTCCCGTAAGCCCGCACCAATCCACCAGCGCCCAGCTTGATGCCCCCAAAGTATCGGGTCACCACCACCACAACCCCATCCAGCCCCTGCCCCTCGATGGCGCTCAGGATGGGGCGGCCTGCCGTTCCAGAGGGTTCGCCATCATCGGAAAAACGATACCGTGGCCCCAGCTTGTAGGCCCAGCAGTTGTGGGTGGCTTGGGGGTCTCGCACGGCCTGCACATACGCCAGGGCCTCCTCGGGGCTGGCAACCGGGGCCGCCCGCGCCACGAAGCGAGAGTGCTTGACCTCGAGTTCATGGCTCCACGGACGCTCCAGGGTGAGCCTGGACTGCACACTGCTCATGGCTGCAGGGTTTCGCCCAGACGCGCCCGCGCTGCGCTGTACATCACCTGGACGTCTGCCTTGACGCCCGTCCAGAGTTCGAAGGCCAGCGCCCCCTGCCAGACCAGCATCGGCAATCCCCCCAGGGTCGGCAGGCCGGCTTTCTGCGCCTCCCACATCAAGCGGGTTACGGGTGGGTTGTAAATGATGTCTACTACGGCCCCTTCGCGCGGCAACAAGCCCTGCGGCAGGGGCGAACTCTGGGGGTCTTGCAAACCCACGCTGGTGGTGTTGATGAGCAGGTCACAGCTGCGAACCGCCGCCTCCAGCAAGGGCTCCGTGACCAGGTGCAGGCCCAGGGCTTCACACAGGGCTTGGGCCCGCTCGAGGGTGCGGTTGTAGACTACAACGTGAGCCCCTTCTTCCTTGAGAGCATAGGCAATGGCCCTGGCAGCCCCCCCGGCCCCCAGTATCAGGGCTTTTTTATGGCGGTAGGAAATGCCTGCCTCATCCAGACCGGAAATAAACCCCGGAGCATCGGTATTGTAGCCGATTAACCGGTGCTGGTCGCACACAATTGTGTTAACCGCGCCAATTGTGCTGGCTTCCGGGCTGAGTTCGTCCAGGTAGGGCAGTACGCTCTCTTTGTGGGGAATGGTGACGTTGACCCCGGTGTAGTCTCGCCGAATTTCTTGCAAGCGGGCCCGCAAAAACGGAGGCGGGGTCTCGAGGGCCCGATAGGAACCTTCCAGCCCTGCCGCTTTCAGGGCCGCCTCTTGCATGTAGGGTGAAAGCGAATGTTCAACCGGAAATCCTATTAACCCGAGTTTCACGACTGGATTCTACGCTCCCGAAAACCATTTGCCAAAAGCGAAGGAGCATTTCAGGTACCGCTCTATATTCGTAGCCAGGCCACCCCCCCTCACATTACACTCCCCCAGGCCTGGCTTGCTAAGATAGCCTTGGTGAGAAACTTACTTTTCGCCTTCTTGTTGGTTACCTCTTTGGCGCAGGCCAAAACCTATATCATCCCTATTGAGGGAACGATAGACGGGCCGCTGGCTACTTTCATAGAACAATCCCTCGAGCAAGCCGAGCGCGAAGGGGCCAGTGGGGTGGTGTTCCGGGTTAACACCCCCGGTGGGCGGGTGGATGCCGCCATCCGCATCACCGACCGCATCCTGGCCTCCACCGTGCCCACCCTGGCGGTGGTCGAAAACGCTTTCTCGGCGGGTGCGTTAATCTCCCTGGCTGCCCAGCAAATCATGATGCTGCCCGGTTCCAACATCGGCGCGGCCCTGCCTATCACAATCACCCCGGTAGTGGGCAACGCCACCGCCGCCGACCGCAAGGTGATTTCGGCCCTGAAGGGCAAGTTCCGGGCGGTGGCCGAGGCCCGTAACCGCCCCGCCAACATCGCCGAGGCGATGGTAGACCCCGAAGTGGAAGTACGTGGTATTACCACCAAGGGCGAACCCCTCACCCTCTCGGCCCGCAAAGCGGTGGAGCTGAAGGTGGCCGACGCCGAGGTTGCCAGCCTGCGGGCAGCCCTCGAGAAAGCCGGCTTTAACACCGATACCCAGGAAGTGCAGCCTGGCCCCCAGGTGCGGGTAGCCCGCTTTCTCACCGACCCCACCATCGCTGCCATTTTGCTAGCGGTAGGGGTGCTGGGGCTCATCCTGGAGTTCTTCACCCCCGGCACTTTTATTCCTGCCATCATTGGCCTGACGGCGCTGGGCCTCTTCTTCCTGGGCGGGTACCTGGCGGGCCTGTCCAGTGCGCTCACCATCATCCTGCTATTTGGGGGCCTGTTGCTGGTGGTGTTTGAGCTGTTCGTGACCCCCGGCTTTGGCATACCCGGTCTGGTGGGGCTCGGTCTGATTGGCGCCTCGATCTACTTCACCTTCGGTGATGAGGCCTTGCAGGTAGGCTCCTTTGCCATCATCGGGCTGGCTGTGGGGTTGTTCTTGATCTTCCGCTACCTTCCTCGTGGGCGGGTTGCCCGGCCTTTTGTGCTGAGCAGCGCCGTGGAGGAAGTAGCACCCCCTAAAAACGAACTCGAGTCGCTGCTGGGAGCAATCGGTAGGGCCCTCACCGACCTGCGCCCTGCAGGCACTGCC
>CAZIXH010000344.1:0-5617 GCA_964543055.1 uncultured bacterium | reverse complement strand
CGCCTCGAGCGCAAAATACTGGACAACGCCCTGCACCAGGAAAACACCATCGGCGCGCAGTTTGCCCGCTTGCAGCGCCACCTGGCCCCCAGAGCCCCACAGGAGCGGGTCTATCCGTTCCTGATGTATCTGCTCAAACACGGCGAACGAGTGCTGGACAGGCTCCTGGAACTCCCCGCAACGGGCAACCATACGCTCAGCCTGAGTTAGCGCTGTAAGGTCAGGGCCCATTGGCTTGCAACAGGGAGTTAGCCTCCCCGCAACGCGGTCATGGTTGGTAAAACCCTCGGCTCTTGAACCCTGGGCGCTTGGCCAACCGTTACCTCAACGCCAGATGAACGTGGTGGCCCTCTCCCCAAACGTATACTGAGAGACATGCTGCGCGTCTGGATGCTCTTATTCCTGCTCTTAGGAGCCGCCCACGCTCAGCAGGACTTGCTCCTGCGGGTCTTGCTCACCGAAGCCTCGGGGGGCAGCATTCAACTGGGGCCGCACCAGCGCAACAGCGCCCTCGGCAGCCAGGATTTTGGCGGCGGCACGCTGCGGCTAACGGCTGGGCCAGGCGAGGTTCTGGTAGACGGCCAGAGCGCCGGTCCGTGGGTGGAGTTTGCCCCCGTGGATGGCTTCACATTCGGCGGACGCAACTACCGGGGCAACCTGCTAGCGGTGTGGCAGGCCGGGCGGGTGCTTTTCATCAACCGGGTCTGGCTCGAGGACTACCTCCTAGGGGTCGTACCCAGCGAGGTTCCGGCCTCCTTTCCAGACGCAGTGCTGCAAGCCCAGGCCATTCTGGCCCGCACCTTCGCGCTCTATCGTCTGAATCCCCAGGCTCTCTACGACATCTGTGCTAGCGAACGTTGCCAGGTGTACCTGGGTCGCTCGGTAGAAACCCCCCGCCACACCAGCGCGGTCTACGCCACCCGCAGCCTGATCGTCAGCTACAACCAAAAACCCATCACCGCCGTCTACCATTCCGATTCGGGCGGTTACACTGCTGCCTCGGCAGAGGTCTGGGGCAGCAGCGTGCCCTATCTGGTCTCGCGCCCCGACCCCTTCGCTCAGAGTCCAAACAGTGCCTGGAGCCGCACCCTCTCACCCGCAGCCATCGCCCGCAGTCTGGCCAGCCTGGGCATCCAGGTCGGCGCCGTGCAGGCCATCACACTCCTTTTCGTTAGCGAAAGTGGCCGCCCCTTGCGCCTTCGCGTGGTGGGCAGCAGCCGTAGTGTGGAGCTTGACGCCCCCCAGTCCACCCGCCTGTTGCGGGGCCTGGGACTTCCCTCTACCCGGGTGCGCTTCGATGGCTGGCAGGTCTTCGGACAGGGCAGCGGCCACGGGGTGGGCATGAGCCAGTGGGGCGCTCGAGGGCTGGCTCTGCAGGGCTGGGACTTCCGGCAGATTCTGGGCTATTACTACCCCGGCACCTTCCTCAGCAGCTTCGAGGTGGTGGCCGGTTTGCAGGACAAACTCTACCGGGCCGGATACCCCTCCTTCCCAGCGCTCACCGGTTGGGGCCTGCATACCTCAACGCAAGTGCAAGCATTGGCAACCCGGCTCTTCACAGCCTTTGGGCTGGGTCTGTTCTAATACCAAATCTGCTCAGAAGTGACCCAAAAGCGATATAAGAGACCCTCGGACGCGCCCCCTGGCGCGGCAAGTGAGGGGCGCGTTTAGCGCCGCTAGCGTGCAGAGTTGGTATGAGGATTTTTGTTTACAAGACCCTCTGCTTTCCGCAATCGGCTTTCCACCAAAACCAGGCGATGAATGAATCGTCCTTTATATCGCGCCGTCATTTAGCCATAGACGATGGACTATCGGCTATTGACCTTTTGTGACCTCTCGCTTTCAGCCCTCGGCTTTGAGCTTCCCACAATCGGGGTCAATCTACCATTCGCTTAACATTTTCTTGCTTATATTGAAGCATGACCCTGCGACAAATGTTGCTCAGCAGTGTACTGGTATTCGGAATGGTCAGTCCGGCGCTGGCCTCGCCCGCCCAGGACTTATTCGACCAGGCTACCTTTCTGATTGGTTTTTATTACAACGGCCCTGCCAGAGTAGCCAATTTTCGGGATCTCAGGCGGCAGTACCAGCCTCAGCTCGACCAGCTCTGCGCCCTCGAGCGAGACCGGTGTGGCTTCGACAAGGCCAGGCAGGTGATCGCTCGCATCGTGCAGGACATTGCCGACCCCTTTACGGTGCTGATAACCCGCGACCAGCTTATTGACGACCAGCGTTATGGTGCTGGCCTGGGGCCGGCTGCGCCACGAATCGGGGTCTGGGTGCGCGAGACTCCCAGGGGACTGGTGGTGAGCGAGGCCTTCCCCGGCGAACCCGCCTTCGAGGCGGGCTTGCGGCGCGGCGACCTGATTACCCAGATCGGCGGGCAACCCGCCACCCTGGCCCGGCTGGGCGCGGCAGAAGCCGCCCGCACTGCCTTTAGCCTGACCTACAGCCGCCAGGGCAATGCCCGCACCGTGAACCTCACCCCCCGGGTGGCCGAGGCCACCATGCAGCCCCGGCTCGAGGTCAACAACAACATCGCCTACTTGCGCATCTATCATCTTTATAGCTCCGACGACTACTCCACCGCCGAACGCATCCACGATGCCGCCCGCCGGGCCGAACAGGCCGGGGCCCGGGGCATGGTGATTGACCTGCGCGACGCCCTCACCGGCTACGACTCCGAGGCCCTGCTAGGAGCCGCCGCCTTTACCGGCAAGGGGGGGTTCATCTACGACCGACGCTTCCAGGGGCAGGACGAAACCCACACCGTCGAAAACGGCAAGCTGTTCGTACAGGCCGAAGGGGGCGACAAAGAGGAGCAAAGCGCGGTAGAGCGGCCCTATCTGGCCCGGCTTCCCGTGGTGGTGCTGGTCAACCGAAACACCTTCAACTCCGCCGAAATGCTGGCCTATTTCCTGCAAGTTGCAGGCCGGGCCAAAGTGGTGGGCGAACCCACCGCTGGCGCCCTCGGCATGTCGGGCAGCGCCGAAGGCCCCCTGCTCAATGGCGAGTTTATTGCGGTCTCGTCGCTACGGATGCGCAACCTGGACGGTTCACCCTTCCCTCTTAGAGTAACCCCGGATGTAGCGGTAGTAGACGACCTGGATGCCCTGATCGCGGGGCGTGATGTGGCGCTGGAACGCGCCCTGGAAATGCTGCGGTAGGTGGATGCTATGCGAAAACTGTTTGCAACCCTGGCCCTGGTGCTTGGCTCGCTCTCGCTGGCCTCACCCGCCCAAGACCTCTTCGACCAAGCCAGCTTCTACGTGGAGTTCTATTACAACGGCCCGGCCACCCAGAACCTCAAAGAGCTCACCGCCCGCTACCAGGGCGAGCTGGATCGCACCTGTGCGCCCCAAAAAGACACCTGCGCCTACGACCAGGCAGTGCCCATCATCCAGCGCATGATAGGCGAGCTGAACGACAACCACACCTACTACCTGAGCCCTGAGGCCCTGCGGGGAACCCGTGAAAGCCGCCAGGGCAACGCACCTTCCCGCACCCTTCGCATTGGGGTAACCCACCTGCCCATTCCGGGTTCACGCGACCGCCTGGTGGTGGACGTGGTAGAGGGCGGCCCTGCCGACGAAGCCGGGCTGGCCTACGGCGACCGCATCATCGCCATCAATGGCCGCCCCCTGAGCGAACTGCCCGATGACAACCAGGCGGCCCAGTTTTTGGTGCAGGCCGTGCAGACGGGCCGCCCGGTAGTGCTCACCATTCTGCGGGGGCCAGATCGCCAGCGGCTCGAGATTACCTTGCAGGGCCGCGAAATCAACCTGGCCCGCTTCCCCTCCCTCAAAATTAGGCCCGATGGGGTAGCGGTGCTCAAAATCCCCGACTTCGATGCCCAGGGCCAGGTGGGCCGCCGGGTGCACGAGCTGGTGCGCGAGGCCCAACAGAAAAACGCCCGGGCGCTCATTCTGGAATTGCGCGGCAACAGCGGGGGTCTGCTCAACGAGATGATCTACTCGGCTGCGGCCTTCCTGGAGGAGCCCTTCGTGGCCCTGGTTGACCGCTACCAGACCGATCGTACCGAGTTTCGCATCCGCGATGGACGCTTTATCGTGACCCGCAACGGCCAGAGCGAAAACGCCAACCTGCCCATCCTGGCCCGCTGGCGCGGCCCCCTGGTGGTGCTGATAGACGAAAACACCGCCTCCGGCGGGGAGTACCTGGCCTCCGCTATCCAAAAAGCCAAACTAGCACCCCTGGTAGGCGTAGCGACCCTGGGCATCGGCAACACCACCACCCGCCCCCTCAACCTGATCAACGGCGGTGCTTTGAGCATCTCTTACAACCGGGCTTTCTTCGCCGATGGCTCCCCCTATCCCGCCAAAGCCACCCCGGATTTTGTGGTGGAAAATTCCCTCGAGCAACTCGCCAACAACGGGCGCGACCTGCCGCTCGAGAAGGCCCTGGAAGCCCTGGGCATTAAGGCCAATCGGTAGATGGCTCTTCATACCAAATCCACCAGAGCCCTTGCCTTCTCCCGCAAGGGGAGAAGGTGGCGACACCCCAACTGCGCTATTTATGAACAGTGACGGGAACGTGATTGACTACATCTGGGGTGTCGCCCAAGTTACGGCTTTGCAAGTGCTTGCATCAGAATCGCGTAAGCAGCTCGCCTTGGATAAGGGGGCTTAGGAACAACGCTCAAAGATAGAGTGCTCTTCACATATTTGAGCCATACAACTCCAAGAAAGCCTTGTCCTGAAAAGAACAGTGGCCGCCCATCCAGGCGGCCACGTCCGTAAGGAGTACGATACCTGTCCAGGTAAAGTTGGTATGAACCACTCTGCCCGGTGACGGTCCCTCTACTTAACCAGCTCCACCAGGGCCATTTGCGTGCCATCTCCCCGGCGGCGCTCCGCCAGTTTGAGGACGCGGGTGTAGCCGCCGGGCCGATCGGCGTATTTAGGGGCTATTTCTTCAAACAGCTTCTTGACCAGCTTGGGGTCGTGCAGGTCGCGCAGTACCTGGCGGCGCAGGTGGTTGCGCTGGGCATAGGCGGCCAGCTCTTCGGGGGTGGCCATGCGCTCGCCTTCCTGGAGAGGCAGTTCCTTGCCGTTCTTATCCTTGCGCTTGGTAAAGCGCACATTGTCAGGCACGGTGAGGGTGGGGGCTTTCTTGGCAGCGGAAATCAGGTTGTCCACATAGCCCGCCAGTTCCTTGGCCTTGGGGATGGTGGTGGTGATTTTACCCTCCTCCGAGAGCAGCAGGCTCTTGGCGAGGTTGCGGAACAGAGCCACGCGATGCGAGGAGTTCCGGTTAAGTTTTCTTCCAGCTTTCTGGTGACGCATCTTTGCTCCTTCGGAGCGTCGAGGGCCAAGAGTCAAGGGTCTAGCGCCTTGGACGCGCGACCCAATAGCCTCGACGCTAGTCTTTCATTACCAGCCCGTGCTGGGCCAGGCAGTCCTTGATCTCCTGCAGGCTGCGGTCGCCGATGCCAGGCACCTTCTTGAGTTCGCGCTCCGAGAGGGCCAGGAGGCTTTCCACGCTCTCGATACCCTCTTCCTTGAGGTTATGCAGGACGCGGGTGGTCAGGCCCAGGTCATCCAGGGTCAACCCCACCCCCTTGGAAACGGGGGCGGCTACGGGGGCTGCCGTAGAG
>CAZIXH010000343.1:0-9389 GCA_964543055.1 uncultured bacterium | reverse complement strand
AACAGAAGGCGTGAGCCACAAGGCCAGCCCCAGCAGGCCCAACAGGGCAAACTGCCCCACCACATACCACTCGCCCCGCTCGCCAAAGCGCATGAGGATAGGATACAGGGCTCGAAGTGCATTTGAACCTATTGGGATTGGTAAATCAGGTAAAATCAACCAAATAAGGTGTCTGAGCCAAACGGTGCACTAAACCAGAAGTTCAGCTGATGGCTACCAACACCAAGTCCAGAAAAGGAGGAATTTTGGATGAGAGTTATCTATCTCAGGAGATGTATGAACTTGCGGCATAAATGGCTTATTGGGTTGGTTATACCGCAGGTGCGGCATAATTGCTAGTTGGGCGGCCATATGCTATGCAGTCCTGGACAAATCAGACCAACATTAGGAAACCTGAATGCTTTCACAACTAATCCAACGTCAAATTCCAATAGGTAGCTCGGTAATCTTTAGTCTCAAAGATGGTCGCGAGATTGGTGGAGTTCTAATAGAACTAGGACGCGACCATGTCACCATAGATAGCGCCGGAGAATCGGTCACTATTTTGACCGAAATGATAGGCACATGGCGTATTCCCAGAGATACTGAATCTCCGCAACAGGAACCTCCAAAATCAATGCCTATTGCCGTGATGTCCCCAGGACCATCTGATCAAGAAACCATCGAGAAGCTGTTAGAAATAGAGGCGCGTTTTCAAGCCCAGCAACAGGTTTCTTATTTGCAAGTAAAGGTGCCAGACTTTGGTTTTCCTGCTGATAAGGGCGAGCTAAGTACTAACGCACAGACAGTCTGGAATCGTATCAAGGATAGGTATCAGTACGCAGAGAAAGTCAATGAACTTAGTGCAAAATTTGGAAGGATTCAACCCTTAGTGAAAGAGCTTGCTTCTCTTGCAGACCAATTCCCGCATTCTGCTTCAATAAAGCGGCTTCTAGCCTATTTTTATCATCTATTAGGAAACCATCAAGAGTCTTTGTATTTGTACCAAGCTGCTGCTGTTAACTCCAATAATGCTTGGGACTGGTATAATCTGGCAACAAAGGCATTGACAAGTGAACAAGATACTTTAGCTTGTTACGCTCTTGGGCGGTTTTTCCAAATAATCCCTAACACGGAGGCATTGAGTGCCTGGTATGTGTACATTAGCTTGGTCAGGAAATTCTCCGATTATCAAACAATAAGAGGTATTGTTCAAAAACGAGCCGCAAATGCTTCGGAGAAAGAGGGTCAACTCTTGTTGGAAACAGGCATTTACCTGCTTCTTGCAACTGGGGATAGGGCTTTTGCGACAGATATTGTCCAGCGCTGGATAAAAGGAGATGTGCCTCAAGGTTTAGTATCGGACGCTTTTGCGCGTCTCCACGGGCAGCCAAATGAGACATATCAAAAATTGATTTCAGAACTTGCTGAGAAAAAAATTACCCAATCCGCAAAAGTAGTTCCAGACAACCCACAAGGCTTTATCTATTCTTACAGATCAGATCGCAGTTTCGGCTTCTTAAGAGATAATGATGGCGAAACTTACTTCTTCCATATCACAGCGGTATCCGATGATGATTTGCTTGAACAGCTTCGCGATTTCTTGCCTGGCAAACGGATACCCGTGACCTTTGAGCCAAGTCAGGGACCCAAGGGACCTATTGCGATAAGGGTTACACTTCATCGAACGCTTGACCAGATGTTTACAAGAGCTACTGAGTATGCCAGTGAAGGTGATTACCCTAAAGCAATTGCCCTTGTGAAAAAAGTTTTGGAGGTCAATCCGAATTATCCGTCTGCACAAGAGGCCTACGACAAGTGGCGCGAATACGCTAGAGTGAGCG
This sequence comes from uncultured bacterium, assembly GCA_964543055.1. Taxonomy (GTDB): domain Bacteria; phylum Deinococcota; class Deinococci; order Deinococcales; family Thermaceae; genus Meiothermus. The sequence goes on along the minus strand of CAZIXH010000343.1, from coordinate 7,566 downwards.
GTGTTCCCAGAGGGTCAAATCCCTATGCGCGGGCTAAACGTGTTCAGTTAGTCGAGAAAGACCTTGAACGAGCCGTTCAGTTGCTTCGCGATGCTATCAGGCAAGGGGATAATGTCGAAAGTGCTGTCAAAGATCTGGCCGCGTTGCTGGTTCAGCTGGGGCGGTCAGATGAAGCCATTCAGGTTTTGGAAAGAAACCGCGCGCAAGTTGCTAATCAGCAATCTGTGGATAATATGTTGATTGGTTTCTATCAAAGCGCTGGCCAGCATGATAAGGCTATCTCGTTACTGCAAAAGAAACTTGGACAGGCAACCACCGAAAGCAAGAAGGCGCAAATCTTATGGCAGATTGCGATTGGATACCTTAGAAAAGAAGATTATGCTCAGGCTGAGCAGACCTTTCGTAAGGTGCTGCAAGCTCAGCCTGACAATAGGACGGCACAAAGCAATATTGCGCTTTGTCTCTTCAAGCAGGGGCGTTACGAAGAAGCACAGAAAATACTGAACCGCATTTTGATAACAACCCCTGATGCACAGGCTGCGGAGCTTTTAGAAGCAATCAAACAGGCCCAGTCTGGGCAAATGCTTCCTATCAATGAGATCGTTGTCGAAACGGCGCTTTCAGACATTTCGAGAGAGATTAGTGGTTTTGCTGGATTTTTCTTGGAACGTTGCGATTATCAAGGAGTGCGGGCAGATCACATTCAAAGTCAGAATTTCGATCGTAACGATATTTTGGCGCTTGAGCAATTAGCCACACGTTCTCGAACTATTCGCCCGCGTGATCGTGCAGGTTACTATTTATCTGCGGCAAAAATAACTTCTCTGCTGGAAGATGAAGACCCCAATCAGTTATACAAATACCTGTGTCGCAGTTTTGCTTCTTCTGGTGATGCGATTGTTGTGGAAAACAGACCGCTCGATGCAGCGCGGGAGTTTTACTGTGAGTCGCTAAGTGCATACGATGGCGATCGTAGCCGTGGCAGAGACGAACAAGATGCGGTAAATGCTCTTGTCAGATTTCTGTTTTCGACTATGGGGCAAGCCCAGATACCCATCAGGCCTAGCATACCAACTATTGACGAAACGCTCGAATATGTTCTAACACATCATCCTGATCGGAATAAAGTCTTTGACGCGATTGCGTATCTCGTTTTCCGTAGTCGGTATGCAGCCAATCGCTTGCTCAATCGACTTTATGAAAAATCGTCTTTACAGGCAATGGCTCTAGAATATCTGAGGTCAGCAGGCATAGGCATTGTAGCCATTAAGCGATTGGATGATTTTGTCAGACTATGGAACGAGTTAGTTAGAAAAAAGTTGGACGAACATCGTTCCTTGCACAACGAGTTTCGTACACTGGCCCAAGTCGAACTTACTACTGCTTCCTTGGGACACGCTATAGAAAGAGTCAAGACGATTGCTGGAAATCTTTTTTTTGACTTGGATCAACAGAGAGCCATCCAAATACAGAGAATACTGGAAACTGCTCTGGAGTTATGTAGCCAAACAGCCTTCGAAGAAAAAGAGCGTCTCTGCAATCAAATCGAAAACCGATGTCAAGATTTGTTGAAGGAAATTGAGGCGAGTCCAACCAAGATTTCAGTTGAGGAGATGTACCCGCTTGTCAGAGGCGTTCAGACCAAAATCAAGGCTTATCTGGAACAGCTTTACGAAACTTCAACGCCTCAACTCACTTTACGCTTGCCTGTTGAAACCTACACGCCTGACAATAGTCGTTCCATAGAAGCGCAGGTTGTGGTTAGTAATCGAGCTGGATGCAGCCCCGCCGAAGCAGTAGAATTAGTCGTCCAAGCATATGAAGAGACATTCTCTGTCAAATTAGATGGATCTTTGCGTGGGGGGGAGCAACGTATTTTGAGATTACCGATTCAACTAAGTGAAGAGGCGCTCTCTGCTCAAGCATTTTCTCTTCCCATTTATGCTCATTACCGCACAAGGTCTGGAGAAATTCAACAAACACCTGTCGCAAGTTTTTCGATTCGGCTAAGCTCTGAGCAAGAGTTTGAAGAAATTGAAAATCCCTATGCTCCTTACGCTGAGGGCGGGATTGTGGGCGAACCGACGATGTTTTATGGCCGCGATGATTTGATTGCAAATGTGGCTAAGGCGCTTGAAACATCACGAACCCAGAGCAAGTGCGTAGTAATCTACGGACAAAAGCGCGCTGGCAAATCCTCTATTCTCTATCACCTCAAAGCGAGATTGAAAGAAAAAGATGACTTGGTCATTCTTGATATAGGCAATATTGGGGCAATCTTGGACGAACACTCTAGAATTCCCTTTCTCTATCAGATTCTATGGATGATTCTAAAAGAGCTAAGAGACGCCATCGAAGAGAAAGCAACGGAAGGCAGAAATCCATTAGACATTTCATTCCCCACGGATCTGGAGTTTTATCAGCATCCCAGTCCGCTGGTGTTTTTTAGGGAAATCTTTGAGCGGCTTCGTCGAGCAACCACCAGAATCTCCGGCTGGCAAGGGATGCGAGTAATTCTCTTAGTTGACGAATTCTCGTATGTATATGGATACATTATGAACGGCTTGATTCCAGAAACGTTTATGAAAAATTGGAAAGCGCTGTTACAAGACAACTTTTTCAACGCAGTACTGGTTGGTCAAGATATTATGCCTAAGTTCAAACAACGCTTTCCTAATGAATTTGGGACAACACAGGATGAAAGGGTGACTTATCTCAGGAGAGAAGATGCTATTCGACTGATTGACGAGCCGATTCGGATTGGAGGACGTCTAGGAGAAAGCCGGTATCGCGAACGGGCTATTGAGCGCATTCTGGAGTTAACAGCAGGAAGCCCTTTTTATATCCAGATTCTATGCAATCGGCTCGTAGAATATATGAATCGCAAACGCGCTAGTCTTGTTACCGAGGCTGATGTAGAACAGGTAAAAGACGAGTTAATTCGCGGGGTCAATGCACTAGGAAAAGATAAGTTTGATAATTTGATTAACTCTGGCGATACGTCCCCAGATGCAATTAGCGATGAAGATGTGTTAGAGGTTCTTTTCTCTATCGCAGAAAATAGTCGCACGGGACCTTGTAGTCGAAGCAACATTGCATGTGAGACACACATACCTGTTGACAAGATTCTTGAAGACCTTGTTCGACGTGATGTTGTGGAACGAGAACGAGGACAGTACTACTCCATTCGTGTCGGGTTGTTCAGAGAGTGGTTGCTTGCTCATCGGTGAGGGGGAAAATGCTCACACATAACTTTGTTAACCCTTTCAGTGATTACGGAACTATCGTGTATGGGGAACGATTTATCAATCGGCGTGACAGCATTCGAGTCATTGAGAACCGCGTAATCCGCCCAATGGAACCTGGAAATTTGGCAGTTATTGGCGATTATCGCATTGGCAAGAGTAGTCTGGTTTACCATTCTGTTATGACGCGCAAAGATGATCTATTGAGAAAAAGGCGCATTCCAATTTGGATAAACCTGGCTACCTTTGATCAAGCCTCAATATTCTTTCGCACTCTTTTCACTAGCAGTCACGATGAGATAGAGAGTTTGGGATGGGCAACAGATGCAATCAAGCACGCTGCAGAGCGTGCCCTTCAGGACACAGTCTCGTGGAGTGAAGGGTATGGGCGTATACAACGGTATTTTGAGAAGGTTCGCCAATCTGGGACTCAAATTCTTTTTATATTGGACGAATTTGATAACGCTCGGCGTCTCTTCAAGGGTGACGTTTCGGGATTTCAAGGACTTCGTGAACTTTCTTATCGCCCCGAATGGCGAGTGTCCTTTATTACGACTTCTCGCAGATCTCTCCAGAGCATTGAATTGCAGACAAAAGCTATTTCGACTCTAGAGGGTGTTTTCCAGCACTATTATCTTGGCATGTTTGATGATAGCACATTTGAGGAGTATCTTGCACGTTTATCATCAGTTGGTATTATAACAAAACCGGAGATTAGAGAAGATCTGGTCTTTTATTGTGGTGGTCATCCCTACCTTCTCGAAATGCTTGGGTACGAGATGGTAGAACTATTTCGGGAGACTAATGTGAGTGATGTCCATGAGGCAGCTAAACGAGTCGAACAATCCTTTATTCACCATTATGAACACATGCTTGATGTGCTTCGCGAGGATGGGAGCCTAAGTAAGATTCTGCAAATTCTATTTGGCCCTGTCATTGATGTTCAACCAACTGATGCCGAAGAATTGCAGAGATATGGCCTCATTAGACCTACTGAACAAGGGAATTATGCGTCGTTTTCTGAGCATTTTCAGGCTTACTTGAAAATGATCGGTCGCAATGTTGATTTATGGCCATTATGGAGAGAAACAGAAATCGCTTTACGACGGCTTGTTACAGAGAGAATGATAAACCAATATGGTGAACATTGGGTTGACAAGTCGTGCAAGGCGAGACCAAATTTGAAGCCAATTTTTGAAAGATGCGCAGAAGCACAACAAAGGGAAGAAAGATCTTTTGGGAGCAGAGCATCACGAAATTTGCTCGATTTTACTTATCCACGCGATTTGTTCGACATCATTTTTGCCGAATGGGCGATGTTTAAAGATGTCTTTGGCAAAGACAAGGCTTACTGGGATCAACGTTCTCAATTACTGTCAAAAATAAGGAATCCTTTGGCTCATAATCGAGAGCAATCGCTTTACGATTATGAACGACAGATAGCTGAAGGATACTGCAGAGAGATACTTGCAACTTTGGAAAAGATGAGCGAGATTTGATTTTGGCAAGCCCCCCAACATCTCGCTCCAGCCGACTGCTCCCTCGCTGTGCTCGGTCGCAGCGGCTGAGCTCGGTGCCGATAGATTTCCAAACTGATTTTACGCGGTAGGAGATAAAGGGCATAAAATTGGGCTTCCTGCGGACACAGGAGGCCCGAGATGAATCTACCACGTCCAATGCTGAAGGCAGCAGATACCCGTAGTTGCTTGGGGATGGCAGAGGGTTGCAAACATCCCCATGACAGCGTTTATCGCGCATTGGGGATAGAACTCGAGTGGACGAATGGGCTGATTCGCCTGCCGGTGGCTTTTCGGGTCTGCTGGGGTGATGAAGGAAAGGCCAAGAGCAAACCAGCCTTGGCCTTAGAGTTGCTAACTTGGGCAGTTCAGCAGAGCTTCAAACCGGAGTATGTGTTGTTCGACGTTGTTCGACTCTTGGTATGCTTCGGCTGAGTTGCTCAAAAAGATACACCATCTCGGGTGGTCTTTCGTTACCAGACCGCCGAAAAACCGAGTACTGAATGGTCGTCAGATCAAACATCATGGATCACTCTTCTGGGTCAAAGAAGGAAAGCTCAAAGAGCTACGTTTCTTGGTCAAGGTGCTTCTTCGAGGCAACTGTTATCTGGCCACCAACGCCATCAAGATATCCAAGCAACAAATGCTGACCATCTACCGCATCCGCCCCAACATAGAGGAAACCTTTCAGGGGCTTCAACAAGAATTGGGCTGGCAGGGTCATCGTTATCACAAGCGCCACAAACTGGCCGCCCATCTGGCTTTAGGGCTTCTTTGCTTCGCCCTAATCGAGTTCCACCGACCTAAGCACAAAATGACCTTCTACCAATACCGTCGTAAGCTCATCTCCGGCAGCATCACCCCTGATTTATCCCCTCTAGCACACCTTGCAGCTTGACCGCGTAAAATCAGTGGCAAGTTGGTTGTCTTCGCCATGAGACCGTGGCCAACATTTGCTTGCACCCGACAGGCTTCGCCTAGCGATGGTAGTCCAGCGACCCTCCCGGCCAGAGGCACACCCGACACCATAGAACCACTGACCTTCAGCATCAACGGTAGCTGAAAACTCGCGTCTGAGATGGGCGCACGGCTGCAATAAGGCTCACCGCACCATCTCCCTCTTCCGCCGACTGAACGGATCCGCCACCGCAAACCCCACCAGGCCCAGTAATCCCAGCCACCCTACCCAGTCCCCCAGCCGCACCGCTGGGGCATTGGCCCGGCCCAGGGGTACGTCGGCAACCAGGGTGGCCTCGCCGCCCTGGGGGAAGCTGGCCAGCGAGCGCACCCGGCCCCAGGGGTCAATGAAGGCCGAGTCAAAGCCGCCATCGGCCTTGACCATGCTGAGGCGGTTCTCCACCGCACGGAAGACCAGGTGGGTGTAGTGCTTGTCGGCGATGGTGGCCCAGTCCTGCGAGGGAACCGCCACCACCTGGGCACCCCGGCGGGCCATTTTGCGGGCGGTGTCGGTAAAGTCGAGGTCGTAGCAGATGAGGGTGGCCAGGCGGCCTATGGAGGTGTCGTAGACCGGGTAGGTGCCCCGGGTGGGGCTGGTTTCGCCGGCGAAGAGTACCGGGTGATCCTTGCCGTAGACGCCCAGAAACTGCCCCTCTGGGCTGATGACCGTGGCCTCGTTGCGGAAGATTCGCTCGCCCACCACCACCACATAGCCCACCACCAGATAGGCCCGGCTTTCCCGCGCCAGCGCCACCAGGCCCAATCGGTCTTCGGTCTGGGGGTCGAAGGTAAAGGCGCCCTCGGGCCAGACGATGAGCCGGGCGCCCTGGCGGGCGGCCTCGAGGGTCTGGGCTTTCATGCGGGCTAGGGTGGCCTCGGCCAGGGCGGTCTCGCCGCGGTTTTGGGCCAGGATGGAGGAGGTGGGGGGCTGGATGGCCGCCACCCGCAGCGTGCCCGCCTCGGGCCGGTAGAGCCAGAGCGAGAGGGCCACCCAGCCCAAGAGCGCCAGCCCCCCGGCCCAGAGCCAGCGCCGCACCCGAAGGGGCGAGAGGGGGGCTTCTTTGTGCAGCAGCCCCAGCAGCCCCTGCCCCAGCACAAAGTTCACCAGCACAATCAGGGCGCTCATGCCGTAAATGCTGAACACGCTGACGGGCTGGATCAGCCAGGGCTGGGTGTGCTGGGTATAGGCGATAAAGCCCCAGGTGGCGGCGATGGGCACAAAGCCCCGGATCATCTCGATACCCACCCAGTTGCTCACCCCCTGCCAGACAAAGTAGCGGTAGCCGGTGCGCTCGTGGAAGGCCCGCAGGCCCATATCGCCCAGCAGGGCAATCAGAAAAATGGCCAGGGGGAGCCACTCCATGTAGAGCCCGCTGCCGCCAAACACCGGGCCGAAGTAGCCCAGGCCCCACAGGCCCATGGTGGTGGCTGAGGCCAGGCTCGAGAGCCTTGCCGGCATCAACCAGAACTGCGCCAGCAGCATAGGCAGCAGGGCCACCCAGGCCAGCAGCCAGAGGTTGTAAGGCGGGTAGGCCAGCACCAGTAGTCCCCCGCTCAGGGCCGCAAGGCCCAGGCCCAACAGGAGGCGCAGCAGGCTGCTCACGCTTTATTTGTAGCCCCGCTCAGTTACCGAGGCATTACCTTGTCGGCGGAGGGTAGCGGGTTGGCTCAGTTGCGCCGCAGCACCTCGGCATCGGCAGGGCGCTTGCGGAGGGTTTGGGGGGTCAGGTTGGCGCGGCGGAAGTTACCAAAGTTGAGGTCGGCCAGCACTTTATTGCTGCTGTCGCGCAGGGTGATGGAACTGGACCTTATACACATCTGACGCTGCCGACGATCGACTCTGTGTA
>CAZIXH010000342.1:0-5109 GCA_964543055.1 uncultured bacterium | reverse complement strand
CTTGAGGGCCTCGCGGTCCTTCCAGAGGTTGGGGTCGTAGAAGACCTCGAGGCCCCCCTGCTGGAGGCGTTCCAGGCCGCTGGGTGTAATGAACTCGCAAACGATAATCATGGCAAAAGGCAGATGCTCTGAGCTGAAAGCGCGAGGTCTAGTGCCTTTGGCTTCAAGCACTCGGATAGAGTTTCGTAATCACGAACTCGTTATGCCGCAGCAACTCGGCGGCGGTCAGGCGTCCGTTGGCGGTACGCACAAACACATCCAGGATGCGATCAGCAGCCTGATCCAGGTTGATATCGCCTACCAGCAGGTCGGGCAGCTTTACGTCGATGTGTTCGCCCATGGTGGAACAGGTGATGGGGTTGGGCGAGACCTTGATAACCGGGATGAGGGGATGCCCCACAATGTTGCCCTGGCCGGTGGTGAAGAAGTGCAGCACGCTGCCCCCCGCCGCGCAGAGCGTGACCTGTTCGGCCCCCGCCGAGGAGCTGTTCATGAAGACCAGCCCCTGGCCAGGCTTCACCGGCTCGGCGTAGTTCAGTACGGCGTTGACCGGGCGGGTGCCGGTTTTCTGGATATTGCCCAGGGCTTTTTCTTCAATGGTAGAAAGGCCCCCGCGAATATTGCCCTCGGTGGGCTGGGAGCCCAGCAGGTCTACCCCCTGGGCCTCAATCATGGCGATGTAGTCGTTGTAGATCTGCATGAACTTGCGCTTCAGGGCAGGGGTGGCGCAACGGTTAGCAATCAGGTGCTCCCCCCCGGTGAGCTCGGAGGTCTCGCCAAAGATGACCGAGGCCCCCATATCCACCAGCCGGTCTACCGCCCGGCCCTGGGCCTTGTTGCCCGCGAGCCCCAGGGTGGGGTCGGACTCGCCGCACTTGATGGAGAGCACCAGTTCGGAAACCTCGATGGGTTCACGCCGCAACTCAGAGGCATCCTGCACCATCTGGTAGGCCACCCGGCTGGCGGCGTTAATCACGTTGAGGTCGCCGTGGCGTTCGATGGAGAAGGTCTCGACGGGCTTGCCGGTTTTGGCAATGGCCGAGGCCACCCGGTCGGTCCACTTGGGCTCGATGCCAATCACCACCACCCCATGTACGTTGGCGTTGGCCCCGTGGCCCGAGAGGGTGCGGAAGGTAAGCTCGAGGTCTTCACCAAACTGCAAGCGCCCGTAGGGATGCGGCAGGGCGGTAGTGCCGTTAATCAGCCGGGCCACCCCCTCGGCGGCTGCGTTGGAAAGGTCGTCTACCGGCAGGATGAGCACATGGTTGCGTACCCCCACTGTGCCGTTGGGACGGCGGTAGCCAGTGAGCTGCATGGCTTTAGAAGGGCTTTTTCTGGCCATTAGCGGCCCCCTTTCGCCTGGCCCAGGGCCTTGGGTTTTGCGCCTTTGGCTTTCTCGCCGTAGTTCCAGCGCAGCGTACGAATGTTGTGCACGTGCACGTAGCCTCCCTTGGCAACGGCCTGGGTCATCTGGCCCACCTTCTCGCCATACTCGATGACCACATGGCCCTTGGGCAAATCCTTAAGGGCCACTTTGTGCCCCAGGGGAACATCCTCCAGCAGCTTGACCTTGTGCGGCTTGCCGCCTTCCAGGCTATGAATGGTTAGCTCTTCACCGGCCTTCAGGTCGGCGACGGCGATTGCCACATCATCGGTGCTCTTGTGCGCTAAGGCTCTATGTGCCACAAACCCTCCTTTGCTTTGGATGGGATTTTATATCTAAAATCTTTTATGGTCAATGTGCTAAACTTACAGGCAAATATGGCGCTGGCGCGAACCACCCTCAACCGCGAAGCCTATAAAGCCCTCCGGCAGGCTATTCTGGCCCGCAAAATCCCGCCAGGGCAGAAGCTGGTGGTGCGGGTGCTGGCCGAAGACCTGGGGCTCTCCCCCACCCCGGTCAAGGAGGCCCTGAGCGCCCTGGAGCGGGAGGGGCTGGTGGTAGCTGTGCCCCACCGGGGCTACTTTGTCCTGGAGCCCAGCCTGGAAGACGTGCGCGAAATTTACAGCTTGCGCGAAGTGCTGGAGGGGCTGGCAGCCCGACTGGCGGTAGAGAACGACGGCAAGGTATTGCAGAAGAAGCTCGAGAAGCTGCTTGCCAAACAGCGTGAGGCCGCCGAGAAACGCGATATTGACACCTATGGCGACCTGGATCTGGAATTCCACCGCACCTTCTGGGAAGCCTCGGGCAGCAAGCGCCTGCTGGCCACCGCCGAGACCATAGACGGTCAGATTCGCATGCTGATCAACAGCTCTGCTGCCATCCCGGGCCGCCTGCCGCTCTCCCGCGCCGAGCACGAGGCCATTCTGCAAGCGGTGCGAGACAAGAACCCCGACGCCGCAGAAGCCGCCATGCGAACCCACGTACGCAACGCAGGGCGGGCGCTGGAGGGTTTTCTGTCGTCAGGATTGGGACAGCAATAGAGCGCTCTTTATACCAACTCTGCGCGTGAGCGGCGCTAAACGCGCCCCTCACTTGCCGCGCCAGGGGGCGCGTCCGAGGGACTTGTATATCGCTTTTGGGTCACTTCTGGGTAGATTTGGTATTACATATTCGGAGCCATCTTGTCCTGAACAGAACAGTGGCCGCCAGAATGGGTGCCATGTCTGTGAAGGACGCAAAAAACTAAGCCTGGGTAGCATGTCCGATAAAGGTCCGCGTTCAGCCCCCTAGCGCCCGCCGCACATTCCCCTCTACCTTGTCCAGCAACGCCTGGGCAACGGCTGCGTCCAGGTTTTTCTTCAGCATCACGATGGCGGTCTTGACGCGGTAACCGCAGCGCTCGAGGGCTGCCCTGGCTTCTGCCTCGGTGGCCCCGGTGGCCGCTACCGTTAGCCGCACCGCCCGCGCCAGCAGCTTGGCATTGGTGGCCTGCACGTCCACCATCAGGTTGCCGTACACCTTGCCCAGGCGCACCATCAGGGTACTGGAAAAGGTGTTGAGGGCAATCTTCTGGGCGGTGCCGGCCTTGAGCCGGGTCGAGCCCGAAATCACCTCGGGGCCGGTGTCCAGCACAATGCCTACCTCGCTTTGCTGCACGATGGGGGTATCGGGGTTGTTGGCAATGCCAATGGTGAGGGCCCCCACTTCCCTGGCGGCGGCAAAAGCCCCCAGCGGATAAGGCGTGGTGCCCGAGGCAGCAATGCCGATAATCACGTCGCTTGAGGTGGGTTGCAGGGCCAGCACGTCGCGCCTTCCGGCCTCAAAGTCGTCTTCGGCGCCCTCCACCGCTCGCCAGAGAGCCTCCGGGCCCCCGGCAATACAGGCCAAAGCCCGCTCCGGCGGCCAGGAAAAGGTGGGGGGGAGTTCGGAGGCATCGAGCTGCCCCAGGCGTCCGCTGGTTCCGGCCCCCACATAAATCAAGCGCCCCCCCAGAAGCATCCGTTCGGCAGCCCGTTCGACGGCCCGGACAATCTGGGGGGCGGCCCGCTGCACGGCTTCTACCGCGTGCAACTGGTCGTCTACCAGGGCCTGCACAACCTGGGGGGTGGGACGGGTCTCGAGGTCGCGGTGGGCTTCGCTAATTTGTTCGGTGGCCAGCAGGGGTTTATTCATACGGCTCCGTCTCAAGTTGGAATCAAGCTTGTGGCTTTTCGCCATCCGAATAGGGCTGTAGACCCCGTTTAGCCTGTCTCTTTCAACATCTCCAGGGCCATGCGGGCTGCCGCCTCGGCGCTCGAGGCGTATTGAACCGAAAGCTCAATCAGTTCCCGGGCCCCCTGCTCAATCAGGGGGCTCACCTGCAAGGCCCCCCCGCACAACACCACCGGCCTCGGCCCCAGGCGGTGCCGCAGGGTGAGGGCCAGGTCGGCCAGCTCGCGCCCGGCCTGGAGCAATACCTGGGTAGCGGTCTCGTCGCCTTCCTCAGCGGCCCGGCCCACTGCCGGGGCCAGCGCCGCCACGGCCTGCCGCCCCCCGCCATACACATACTCGCGGATGCGCGGCCAGTCGCGGCCCCCCAGCACAGCATACAGATGCCGGGCCAGCGGATACAAAGCCGTGTCCAGTCCCGCATCGTGCCAGCGCATCAGGTGGCGCAGGGCGGTCTTGCCAATCCAAAAACCAGCCCCTTCATCTCCAATCAGGTAGCCGTGGCCGCCTGCCCGGTAGACGGTGCCATCCGAGGCAATGCTGTAGGCCACCGAACCGGTTCCGGCATAGACCACCATCCCCTCGCCGGGGGCGAAGTGGGCCCGGTAGACCAGGTCCATGTCGTTTAACACCGCCACCCGTTTTTCCGGGAGGCCCAACGCTTGCCCGATATAAGCACCCATCCGCTGGGCTTCCTTTGTACCCGCATCCAGGCCGGTAATGCCCGCCACCACGGCCTCGGGCGCGTAGGGTTGGGTCTCCGATAGCAGCGCGTCCAGCGCGGCCCATACCTGCGCCCGCATCTCCTCGTTGAACAGATGCCCGATGATGGGCGCTGTGCGCCCCTGGGCTACCAGCGTACCTGTTGCATCCAGCACGGCCCACTTGCTGCTGCTGGCGCCGCCGTCAATACCCAAAACATTCAAACCGGAACCCCCTGCACAAAACGGCGGGTGATTTCGCGGGGGTTGGTAATGGCCGTGCCCACCACCACCGCACTAGCACCCAAATCAAAAGCCTTGGAGACCTCTTCGGGCGTCCAGAAACGCCCCTCGGCGATTACAGGTACCCCCACACCCGCCACCAGTTGTTGTATTAAAACAAAGTCTGGCCCCTCAGTCTTGGGCGAGTAGGGGGTATAGCCCGACAGCGTGGTAGCTATAAAATCTGCACCCAACTGAGCAGCATTATGACCCTCTTCCAGGGTCGAAACATCGGCAAACACCGGCTTGCCCAGCTCGGCATGAATCAAGTAAATCAACTCTGCCAGAGATTCTTTGGGCCTTGGCCGTGCTGTGGCATCTACTGCGATGACATCGGCGCCTGCCTCGGCTACTTCTCTAGCTGCGGCAAAATCGGGGGTGATATAGACTTCATACCCTTCCATCCAACGCTTATTGATTCCAATGATGGGCAAGTGGGCAACTGCCTGGATGGCCCGGATATCCTCGACCCCGTTGGCCCGAATCCCCCTTGCACCTCCCTGTTGGGCCGCCAGCGCCATCGCGGCCATGAAC
>CAZIXH010000341.1:0-2898 GCA_964543055.1 uncultured bacterium | reverse complement strand
CGGAGATGTGTAAAAGCGACATCCCTTTATGCGCAAGGCCCGCAGGTTGCCCACCTTCCCGTTGGGCCGAACCACCACGTTCGAAACAATGCCCACCCCGGCCCCCTCGGGCACCAGCCGCTTGGTGACTTCGTGGTTGTCGGTATAAAAAACCGGATTAATCTCCAGCCCGGCCTGCTCTAAGGCCGAGCCAAACACCCGGTAGGTCATGGCCCCCGGCTCCCGCACAATCAGCGGCACTTCGGCCAGCCGCTCGGGGGCGATTTCTTCTTTTCTGGCCCAGGGGTGCTCGGGGGGCACAATCACCACCAGTTCGTCTTCGTAAAACAGCTTGCGCTCGAAGCCCTCGAGGTGCTCCACCGCCTCCACCACGGCCAGCTCGACCTCGCCCTGCAAGAGCCGCTGGGTCAGGCGCTCGGAGCTGCCGCTTTCCAGCTTGAGGCGAATCTCGGGGTAAAGCCGCTTGAACTCGGTCAGGTAGCGGGGCAGCACATACACCGCCATGGTGGTGGAGGCGCCAATCTCCACCCGTCCGCGCTCGAGGCGCTCCAGGGCCTGCGCAGCCTGCACAAACTCCTCCAGCGCCTGCACGGCCCGCCGGGCCTCGGGTAGCAGATCCTGGCCGGTTTTGCTGAGCACCAGGCGACGGCCCTGCCGGTGGAAGAGGGGCCGGCCAATCTGGGTTTCCAAGGCCCGCAGGTGCTGGCTCACGCCGGGCTGGGTCATGCCCAGGCTCAGGGCCGCGCGGCCCACACTGCCCTCCTGCACCACGCACAAAAACACCCGCAGGGCCTGGGGGTTGGGGAAGGGGCGGCGTTCAATCATAAGTAGATATTATCAAAAATATACAAAACAAACTTGCACTATTTATCACAAGCACCTACCGTGGAGGCTACCTAGGAGGTGCAGCATGATGGTAGTCGAACGCCCCACGCGCAACCTGTCCCTCGACCTCTTGCGAAGTACCGAGGCCGCCGCACTGGCGGCGGCGCGGTGGGTGGGGCTGGGGAACAAGAACGACGGCGACCAGGCCGCCGTGGATGCCATGCGCCTGTTGCTGGCCACCATCCCCATGCGGGCTCGGGTGGTGATTGGCGAGGGCGAAAAAGACCAGGCCCCCATGCTCTACAACGGCGAGGAACTGGGCACCGGCGAAGGCCCCGAGACCGACCTGGCGGTGGACCCCATCGAGGGTACCCGGCTGGTGGCCCACGGGCGGCCTGGGGCTATCAGCGTGATTGCCGCCGCCGAGAAGGGGGGGCTCTTTAACCCCGGCCCCGGCTTTTATGCGGCCAAGCTGGTGGTGGGCCCGCAGGCCAAAGAGGCCATAGACCTCTCGGCCAGCCCGGAGGAGAACCTGCGCTCAATAGCCAAAGCCCTGGGCAAGCGGGTGCGCGAACTCACGGTGTTTGTGCTGGACAAGCCCCGCCACGCCCGGCTCATCGACCAGATTCGCCATGCCGGGGCGCGGGTCAGCCTGCACACCGACGGCGACGTGGGCGGGGCCCTGGCGGCGGTGCTGCCCGATACCGGCATCGACGTGCTGATGGGCACCGGCGGCACCCCCGAAGGGGTGATTGCGGCGGTGGCGGTCAAGGCCCTGGGCGGGGGGATGCAGATGCGCCTCGACCCCCAGAGCGAGGAGGAGCGCTGGGCCCTGGTCAACACCGACTACAACACCCAGCGGGTCTACACCCTGGAGGAGCTGTGCCCTGCCGAGGACACCCACTTTGCCGCTACCGGCATTACCGACGGGCAGTTTTTGCGCGGGGTGCGCTACCGGGGCGAGTATGCCATCACCCACAGCCTGGTGATGCGGGGGCATACCGGCACCCTCCGCTACATCGAGTCGTATCACCGCCTGGAGAAGCTGCGCGCCATTAGCGGGGAGCTGTACTGAAGGCCGGAGGCCAACGGTCTTGTGTCGAAGGACCAAACCGATCCACAGCATCGAACCGGCAACATCCATACCGAGCAAGCCAGAAAGTTCGTTTTAGAGCTATGAAACCGAATAGGCAACGCACCAAGGAGGAACCCCGTGATTCAGGATAAAGAGGCCAAGTACAAAAAGGGCGGCGTGGTGGAGTACCGCGAGATGGGCTACTGGCAGCCCGACTACGAGCCCAAGGAGACCGATACCATCGCCCTCTTCCGCATTACCCCGCAGCCGGGGGTGGAGCCCGAGGAGGCCGCCGCAGCCGTGGCGGGCGAGTCGAGCACCGCGACCTGGACGGTGGTCTGGACCGACCGCCTGACCACCCTCGAGCGCTACCAGGCCAAGGCTTACCGGGTGGAGCCGGTGCCCGGCAACCCCGAGCAGTACTTCGCCTGGATTGCCTACGACCTGGCCCTCTTCGAGGAAGGCTCCATCGCCAACATGACCTCCTCCATCATCGGCAACGTCTTCGGGTTCAAGGCGCTCAAGGCGCTGCGCCTGGAGGATTTGCGGGTGCCGGTGGCCTACCTCAAGACCTTCCTGGGGGCCCCCCACGGCATCCCGGTGGAGCGCGACCTGCTGAACAAGTATGGCCGCCCCATCCTGGGGGCAACCGTCAAGCCCAAGCTGGGCCTCTCGGGGCGCAACTACGGGCGGGTGGTCTACGAGGCCCTGGTGGGCGGCCTCGACTTCACCAAGGACGACGAAAACATCAACTCCCAGCCCTTCATGCGCTGGCGTGACCGCTTCAACTATGCCCAGGAAGCGGTTATGCGGGCCGAGCAGATGAGTGGTGAACGCAAGGGCAACTACATGAACGTGACCGACGCCGACATGGAGCTGGTGTACGAGCGCCACGAGTACGCCAGGGAGATCGGCTCCGACAGCGGTATGGTGGACCGTACCATGGGTTAAACCACCTTGCGGTCGGGTTCAACGTGGTTCCACAAAACCGGCATGCT
>CAZIXH010000340.1:0-3274 GCA_964543055.1 uncultured bacterium | reverse complement strand
GTGTGCGCCTGGTAGCCCGCCCCGGCGCAGTGCTCGACGGCGGGGGCCAGGGTACCGCCCTCACCCTCTCGGCACCGGGGATTGTGGTGGAGAACCTCGAGGTGCAAAGCGTGGGCAAAGGGGACGACTTCTACGAGCCCGATGCTGCCGTGGCGCTGTACCAGTGCGAGGGCTGTGTGGTGCGGGGCCTGCGGGCCCGAGGGGTCACGGGCGGTATCCGGGTGGAAAAGTCGAACCGGGCGGTGGTGGAAAACTGCGATTTGGAGGGCACCCAAGCAGCCCCCGGCCTGCAAACCTACCGCAGCGACGACGTGGTGCTGCGGGGCAACCGGATTCAGGGCTTCCTGGACAACCTGTATGTGGAGTACGGCGAACGGGTGGTGGTAGAGGGCAACCGGGTGGAAGCCGGGGAACGCTACGGGCTGCACCTGATGTTTACCTACCAGGCCCAGGTCCGGGGCAACCACAGCCAGGGCAACCGGGTGGGCTCGGCCCTCATGCACGGGGCCGAGAACCGGGTGGAGCACAACACTTTTGCCCGGGAGGTGGGGCCTTTGCGCTACGGGCTGTTGCTGCAAGAGGAATGGAAAACGGTACTCAAGAACAATCGCTTCGCAGAGAGTACTATTGGGCTTTTGTCGCTGGACTCGAGGGATACCCTCCTCGAGCAGAATCACTTTGACCGCAACGGCACCGCCCTCTTTTTCGCCCGCGACACCGACCAGAACAGCCTGGTAGCCCAGGCCAATACCTTTGTAGGCAACCTCCAGGATGTCGCGGTAGACGACCCCAGGGCTAAGGTAAGCCTTCGGGGCAATGCCTTCGACCGGGCCGCCCCGCTGCCGGTACCGTATCTGCCCAGCAGCAGTTTCTCGCTTTTGAGCACCCGCCAGCCCGACCTGAGCCTCCTGGCCCTTTCGCCTGCGGTCATGCTCTGGGAGGCGGCAGAGGCCAAGGTACCGGGGCTTCGGCTCCTGGCCCTGGCCGACCCGGAAGCCCGGCCCGTCTCGCCCCCCGTTGCATCGGTGGCACCGGGCCTGGTGGGGCTGGCCCTCTTGAGCCTGTTGGGAGGCTTATGGTTGAGGTGGTAGCGCTGCACAAAAAAGGCCGCCTGGCCGATGCTCACCTGCGCCTGACGGCAGGCAGCCTGGCCCTCTTGGGCCCCAACGGCGCGGGCAAGAGCACCCTGCTGGGCCTGCTGGCCGGGCGGCTCAAAGCCGATGGCGGCACGGTTCGGCTCTTCGGACACGACCCCCGCAGCCTGGGAGCAGCCCGCGTGCGGGCTTACATTCCCCAGCACCTGACCTTTCCCGCCACCCTGCGGGCCGAAGAGATCCTGGAGGCGGCGCGTCGGCTCAAGGGGGCCACACTTCAGGACAGGGCCGAGGCCACCCTGCGCATGGGCCTGGAGGCCCACCTGAAGCGCCCGGTGGCCCAGCTCTCGGGGGGCTGGCGGCAGCGGCTGGCCCTGGCCGCCGGGCTGATGGGCTATCCCCCACTGTGGCTGCTGGACGAGCCCGCCTCGGCCCTGGATACTGAGGGCCTCGAGCGTTTGCAAGACTGGATGGCCGCCCACCTGGCCATGGGGGGGCTGGTGATTTTATCGGCTCACCGGCAGGAAGAAATCTCGCGCCTGGCCGAGCAGTTTGTACGTTTGGAGAATGGCCGGGTGATTGAACAAGGCAGTGTGAACTATGCACAAGAACCGTCGTGAAGTGATCAAGATGCTTTCGGCTTTAGGCGCTTCGACTGCGCTCTCGCAGGCTCTGGCCCAGCAGATGCAACAGATGCAGCAGTCGCAGCCTATGCAGCCTGCTCCAGCGGCCCTCGAGACCATCCCGGCCAAAACCATCCCCTGGGAGAAGGGCACCTGCGCCTTCTGCGAGATGCCCCTCAAGACCCCCCCTCCGGGGGCCTGGATGGGCCGTACCTTCAACCCAGGCTTCTTCGAGCAGACTTACAGCCAGATTGCCCTCAAGGAACCGCAAAAGGGGATGGACGCCATCCACTTTGAGTCCATTGCCTGCATGGTCAACTACGCCTGGGTGTACGGCCTGCGCGACGGGGTGGGCACCACCTTCTACGTGGCCGACCGCGGCCTTTACGACCCCGCCAAAGGCCCCGAGGCCGTGCGGCTGCTGCCCGCCCGCCAGGCCGTCTACCTGTGGGGCGAGAAGCGCGGCTGGGTGGTGATGGATGCCAAGGTGGCCGCGTTCAGCTCCAAGGTAGAGGCCGAGGTCTTTGCCCGCCGGAACCCCGACCTGGGCCGCACCCGCATCCTGGACTGGCAGACCCTGGTGGATCTGGCCCCCTTGCCCGAGATGAACCTGGTAAACCTGCTGGCCAAGCACGCGGGCTTGCTGAAGTAGCGTACCCATTGGGGCCGGGGGTGGACACTCACCTCCGGCCCCCCAAGGATCCCCATGAAGCGACGTACCCTGATCAAAGGACTGCTGACCCTGCCCCTGGGCTTTGGCGTGCTGCAACCGGTGCTGGCTGCGGCCCGGCCCCTGCGGGTGGGGGTGGATGCCTGCCCCTACTGCAACATGACCATTCTGGACGCCCGCTACGCCGCGCAAATGGTCACTACCACCGGCAAGGTGTACCAGTACGACGACGTGGGCTGCCTGCTCGACCATGTGCTGGGTTATGGCGGCCCCCAGGCCACCCCCAAAGAGATGTATGTGGCCGACTTTACCGCCTCTGAGCGCAAGGAGGCCCGCTTTTTGGAGGTGGAACAGGCCCACTTCCTCTTCAATGAGCGGATCCGCACCCCCATGGGAGTGGGGCTCCTGGCCTTCAAGAGCGCCAGGGAACTCGAGGATTACCTGAAGGAGCGGCCCCAGCACGCCGGCGAGAAGCTGCGCTGGAACGAGCTGCTGGCTCGAGGACGCAAGCAGGCCTGGGTGCCGGGCTACGGACGATGAACGCCCTGCTGCCCCTGTATACCAGGGCCCTCCTGCGCAACCCCTGGGCCTTTGCGCCGGTGGGCCTGCTGCCCCTGCTGGCCCTGGCCTTTGCAGGCCGGGGCGAAGCGGTGGCGGTGGTCTCGCTCTTTGCTTCGCTGGCCCTGCTGCTGCCCCCCTTGGTGCTGGCCCTGACGCTGCCCCTCCGCACCCCCCGAGACGACGGGGCCCTCTGGGCTGGCATGCCCCAGAGCCTGTCTCTGATTCACATCTGACGCGGCCCAGTCGCACCGTGTTGAGCACGTTGGTCACCGCTGTGTTCTACAAATAACACAGTTGTTACTGTGCACACCAGGCATGCTCCGATC
>CAZIXH010000339.1:0-10449 GCA_964543055.1 uncultured bacterium | reverse complement strand
CGGCTGCTCCTGACCGAAGAGGCCCAGTTCGAGGGCGTTCAAGTGGCCCAGATTGTGCAGGACCTGTTGCGCCGCACTATGGCAAAGTAGCTGCCCTATTTAGGGAGGCGCTCGAGTACTTTTTTAGGCATCTTACAGACCATGGTGTAGGCCGGGTCGAAGACGTTGCCCAGGTCGTAGCGCACACACTGGCCCATCAGTTGCGAGGCGCTCTGGATGTCCAGGCCGTACTGGGCGGTGAGCCAGCGCAACATCTCGCTGGTGGCGTGCTGCACACACTGGTCGAGGGGCCGGGCGTTGCCCACCGTAAAGATGTACTCGGCGTCTTCTCCTCTGGGCCACTGGATGGTCTGACCTTTGATGGGATCAACCGTGAACGCGACGTCCATGGAAATCTCGATGCCGGTTCCGGCAATTTCGCCATCTCCCTGCAAAGCGTGTCCATCGCCCAGGAAAAAAAGCGCTCCTTCGACCAGCACTGGAAAATAAACCGTGACCCCTTCTTTGAAACCACGGTAGTCCATGTTGCCCCCGTGCGGGCCGGAGGTTGCGGTGGAGATGGCCTCACCCCGGCTGGGCGCTACCCCAAAGCAACCCAGCATGGGCTCCAGGGCGAGCTCGAGGCCCTCTAGCGGCCCTGCGGGCGAACGCAGGCGAGCGGTATTGGCCTGCAAATCAACTTCCCAGTCCAACCAGCGCTGGGAGCCTCTGGCCTGGGCCAGCAGGGGCACATCGTCGGGGTCTACCACGTTGGAGGCCAGCACCACCCCCGACCAGCCACTGGTGCGGTTGGGCCTGAGCTTTTCCAGCCTGACTACCAGCGTATCGCCCACCTGCGCTCCTTCGACAAAAAAAGGCCCGGTCATGGGGTTGCCACGGGGGGTAACCTGCTGCAAATACCGATCCAGGCCGCCCGCATCTACACAGGTGGTCATTACCGTGTCACCGGGGGCAATTTTGAGCACCGGTGGATGGGAGCCGAGGGTGTGGTGGTAGTGGGTGGGCTCGAAGGTATGGGTTGGCATGGCTCCCCCAGCATACGCATTCTCCCAGCGCTTACAAGCGACCCTGGACAGGTTTTGCCGCAGGCTTGCCTCGAGGCCCAGGTCTTGAGCCGGGATGCCTCCGGCCCCAGGTTGTGGGCACTAAACCAGCCCGACTCCATCCCGCGTAAGGCGGGTTCGCATTGCTCCCCGAGTAGTGGGTAACATAGCAGCATGTCGAACCGCTACATAGGCCAACCCATGAAGCGCCTCGAGGATGGCAAGCTCATCCGGGGACAAGGACAATACCTTGCCGACTTACCCACCGAAAATCTGCTGCACATGGTACTGGTGCGCAGCCCCTATGCCCATGCCCGCCTGGGCCAGATTGACACCTCCGTGGCCCTGCAAGTTCCGGGGGTGGTGGCCGTGTACACCTCCGGCGACCTTCCGCAATTGTTCGCCCCGGCTTCGGGGGGACGGGACACCAAAGTAGCCCCCCACCCGGTTCTGGCGCGGGATGTGGTGCGCTATGTGGGTGAGCCTGTAGCGGCTATCGTGGCCACCTCAGCTGATGCCGCCGAGGACGCCCTGCTGCACGTGCAGGTGGACTATGAACCCCTGCCTGCCTATCCTGCTCCGTTAGCGGCGCTGCAAGCCGAACCCATCCACCCCGAGTTGGGGACCAACATTGCCCTGCAACGCACCACTTCTTCCGGCAGCGTAGCCGAGGCATTCCAGAAGGCCCACAAGGTGGTGCGGGCCCAACTGTTGCAGCAGCGGGTTGCTCCGGCCTCGATGGAGCCTCGAGGCATCCTGGCAAGCTGGGACGGCATCCGCGAAGCCCTGACGGTCTGGTCGAGTACCCAGATGCCCCACGATCTGCGCAGCGCCATCGCAGAAAAGCTAGGGCTGGCCGAAAACCAGGTTCGGGCCATTACCCCCGATGTGGGTGGGGCCTTTGGGGCCAAAATTAACGTGTACCCCGAGGAAATCCTGGTGGCCTACCTGGCCAAACACCTGGGCAAGAGCGTGCGCTGGGTGGAGAAGCGCAGCGAGACCTTCCACGCCACCATCCACGGGCGGGCTCAGGTGGCCGAGCTCGAGATGGCCTTCGATAGCGAAGGAAAAATACGGGGCCTGCGGGGGCGGGTGGTGGCCGACCTGGGTGCCTATGCCCTCGAGACCACCCTGGGCAACGTCCCCGGCACCATCCTGATGCTCCAGGGCCCTTACGAGATCCCGGCGGTAGAACTGGAAATGCTGGGTGTGTACACCAACGCCACCCCCACCGGGGCCTACCGGGGCGCCGGGCGGCCCGAGGCCACCTATTACCTGGAACGCCTGATGGACATGGGCGCGCGCGAACTGGGCCTGGATCCGGCAGAAATCCGGCGCAGGAACTTTATTCAGGGCCCCTTTCCCTACAAAACCCGCACCGGCGCTAAGTACGACTCGGGAGCCTACGAGCAACCCCTGCAGAAGCTCCTCGAGGTCAGCCGGTATGAAGATTTGCGGGCCGAGCAAGCACAAGCCCGCAGCCAGGGCCGCCGGGTGGGCATTGGCTTTTGCAGTTACGTGGAGATTACCGGCTACGGCTGGGATACCGGCGGGGTGCGCATCAACCCCGACGGCAGCGCGGTGATTTTTACCGGCACCTCCCCCCACGGCCAGGGCACCCAGAACGCCTTTGTGCAGATTGTGGCCGAGCGGCTGGGCCTCCTGCCCGAGCGTATCAGCGTGGTTCAGGGCGATACCCTGGCGGTACCCTATGGCATGGGCACGGCGGGCAGCCGCACCCTCTCGGTAGGGGGTTCGGCGGTGCTCAAAGCCTCTGAAGAGGTGCGGTCCAAGATGCAGAGAATCGCCGCGTATCTGCTGGAAGCCGCCCCAGAGGATATAGACCTGCTGGAGCAGGGCTGGGGGGTGCGTGGCACCGACAAGTCGGTCAGCCTGGAGCAGATTCTGGGCGTGGCCTTCAACCCCCGCAAACTACCCCCCGATATGGAACCAGGCCTGGAGGGGCACGCCAGCTTTGCCCTCAAGGACGCAAACTATCCCTTTGGCGCGCATCTGGCTATGGTTGAGGTAGACCCCGAGACCGGCCTGGTGCAGATTCTGCGCTATATCGCGGTGGACGATTGCGGCACCATTGTGAATCCGCTGCTTTTTGAAGGCCAGCAGCACGGGGGCATTGCCCAGGGCATCGGCCAGGCACTCTACGAGGGCATCGTGCTGGACAGCGAAGGGCAGAACCTGACGGCGAGTTTCCTCGAGTACGCCCTGCCCAAAGCCGACCAGATTCCCTGGATGGAACCCCACCACCAGCAAACCCCCTCGCCCACCAACCCCTTAGGTGCCAAGGGGGTCGGCGAGGCTGGAGCCATTGCCGCCACCCCGGCGGTGGTTAATGCGGTGCTGGACGCGCTGGGCGTGGCCCATCTGGACATGCCCCTCACGCCTGAAAAGCTTTGGCGGGCAGCCCATCAGCAAAAATAAGCAGGCTGCGAAGCCATAAGTTCGCCAGATTGGGTAAGCGCTCCTCCGTACACTGTTCTACCTGCACCCGACCCAGGTCTACTGCCCAGGCTTGATGCAGTCCGCTCAGTCGTCCGGACGAAGATTTAGAGCGCTCTTCGCGTATCCTGCGCCATCTGACATTAATAAAACTTTGTCCTGGACAGAACCGTGGCCTAGATGGGCGGCCACTTCTGATACCAAATCTGCCCAGAAGTGACCCAAAAGCGATATACAAGTCCCTCGGACGCGCCCCCTGGCGCGGCAAGGGAGGGGCGCGTTTAGCGCCGCTCCCGCGCAGAGTTGGTGTTAGATCGCTCTAAAGCGAACTCACCGCATAAAGTGGGCATACAGTATCTCCACAATAGAAACGTAATGGGTAGGGAAAGGGTGATTCACGAGGCCGCGCCATTGCAAACCCCAGAATTCGCACTTCTGTTGAGATGCATGATATTTCTATCGCAGGCGCACTACGACTGTTCGACCAGTCCTGGCTCTCCTGCAAATCCACACTCGATTGGGCAATTGGGTTCACTTGGTTCGCTGGTCTCGGCCATCGCTACCGCCGAGGTTCTCTGGACAAGCAAAACCCCCTCCAAGAAGGAGGGGAAACTCTGGGGCGGATAAAGAACTAGCGCGGCTTCACTCCGCCGTGGTAAGGGGTTGCCCCAAAATGATGGCGGCTAGTTCACTGGGCAGTTTGCCGCTGCGTCCCGAGAGCGCCAGCAGGCTCTCATCAGCTTTGGCGTTGATGCCGAGGTCGGACAGCCGTTTCAGCGCTGTTTGAAGCTCCACTTTGTTCTGTTCAGCCAAGGATTGCACCGTGTATTTGCCGTAGCCACGTGTGCTGGTAGTGCTTGTAGTGCTGGTAGGAGTAGCTGGCTCTGCGGGCGTACTGGAGTTGGTCGGTTGCGCTGCAGGCGTGGTGGCGGTTTCCGGGTGGAGGGTGGTTTCATCAGGGATGAAATATCCGGTGGCCCGACCCTGGTTCTCCCAGAAGCTAGTCATGCTCTCGCTCAGGGCCATGATCTGACTAACCGGTGGCCAGTTGTAAAGCGAACCCAGGGTAAAAAACACCACCAGGGTAAGGGCTGCCAGCAGTTCGCGCTTGAAAGCAAAGGCTTTGGTGGCGCGATTCTTAAGGTAGGAAAGAATGGGCCTCCAGTTCAGAAAGATGTGCGTTGCCAGGATGGGAACCCAAAGCAGTCCGAACACAGTATGAACGGCTTCCCATTGGGTCTTGGTGAGCCAGATCAGCTCCCAGCTCATGGTCTCTGCTACTCGTCCCGAAGGGGCCAGGTACAATACCACCCCTGAAACAACCTCGAGCAGTACCGAACCTATCAGGAACAAAGAGATAAAGCTGCGAATGTAGAACTTTTCTTTCCGCGCTTTAGGTGTTTGGATTGCCTTTGTCATCTTGACCACCTCGAGGCTTAGTGTGCTGCCTGGATGGTTAACCCTGGGCAAAGTATTTGTAAACATTTGATATAGATGAGAGCCGGTGCGAAATCGCTTGTTAGCAATTTGTTACCTGCCTCCGGCAAGCTGTGTCTTGGAGGAAATGAGTATGAAAAATCTCAAGCGTCTTTCTTTACTGGTCGGCTCTCTTCTAGCATTGGCAGCGTTGGCCTGGGCCTCCCCGAACGAAGGGGAAACCTACCAGGAAATCAAGGGTCGTGTAGAAGCCGTCAACTGGCAGGCCGGGTACATGGTGGTCAATGGGCAAAAGCTGGCCCTGGCCCAGAATGTTCAGTATGAGTACGGGCGTCCGGTGGTGGGCAGCTACGTGGAGGTCAAGGTTCGCAGCCAGCAAGGCCAGACCCTGGCATACAAGGTGGAGCTGAAAACCCGCTCGAAAAATGAAATCCGCACCCTCGAGCGCTCTCGGGTGGGCAAGGGAAACTAAAATCGTTGGGCGTACCGGGTACAGGGCCCACTGTACCCGGTGCAACTGCTGGCCCTGGTTTGTGAAGATTGTCGGCTGCCAAGGTATGCACATCGTGGGTCGAGTGCGGGACTTTTCTCGCTATGTGCCCGACTACAGTAGGTGATGATGCGCATCTTGCTGGTAGAGGACGAGGAAGACCTGGCTACGGCGCTGCGAGCGCTGTTGGTGCAGGAGCGCTATCTGGTAGATTGGGCCCGAAATCTTCGTGAAGCCTACGATAAGCTGGCAGATGTCGAACCCGATTTGCTGGTTTTGGACATCATGCTGCCCGAGGGCGAGGATGCAGGCTTTCAGTTGGCCCAGGAACTGCGCCAGATGGGCTACCAGAGGCCCATTCTCTTCCTCACCGCCCGCGATACCCTGGAGGAACGGGTGCAGGGCCTGGATCTGGGGGGCGATGACTATCTGACCAAGCCATTTGATGTGCCCGAGTTCATGGCCAGGGTACGGGCTTTGCTGCGACGCGAGGGGCAAACCAAACAGAGTGTCCTGAAGCGCGGTCCTTTACACATAGACTTTGCCAATCGCAGGGTTTTTTGGCACAACCAGGAAGTCGTGCTCTCGGAGAAAGAATTTGCCCTGCTGGAGATTCTGGCCCTGAGTCCGGATCGGGTGTTTACGGTGGTCGAGCTTCTGGATCGGGTCTTTCCGGATGCCAGCTCGGGGCACCACGCCCTGCGGATGTACGTCTCGAGGGTACGGGATAAGCTGGCCCCTGAGGTCATCGTGACCGTACCGGGAGGGTATCGCCTTGGGCTTTCGTGAACAGTTGCTTCTGGCCTTGCTGACACTGGCGCTGGCCGTGGCAGGGCTTCAGTTGGCCCTGGGCTACTGGAGTTTTCGCACCTCCCTAGATCGCGATCTTCAGGGCGACCTGGGGAAATATGCGGTGCTGGTGGAGGGTGCGCTCAACCTCGAGGGCCCCGAACCCACCCTCAACCCCGCCAACTTGCCCATCTCTGCGGAACTACAGGGCCGCTTTCGGCTCCTGAAAGAGGGTCGCCTGATTTTGGAGGGTGGGGGCCCGTTCCCCGACCAGGACCCGGCCTGGCTCACCTACCACAAACCCCTGCCTGGAGCGTATGAACTCGAAGTAGCGCTCAACCAGGTTGACCATAACCGCGCCCTGCGGGAGTATCTACGCACCGGATGGCTTACCCTGCTGCTCTCGGGGATACTGGCCGTGGCGATGGCCTGGTTGCTGCGGGGCATTCTGATCCGCCCACTACAGCGCCTCGAGCGGGCGAGCGAGGCCCTGGCCGAGCAGCGTTTTCCAAGCCCATTGCCCGAAGGCAAACCCGACGAGATTGGTCGGCTGACCCGTAGCTTCAACCGCATGGTTCACAAGGTTCGTCTGGCTTTCGAGCGCGAGCGTAGCTTTACCCGGTATGCCTCCCACGAGCTACGCAACCCGCTAGCAACCCTCAAAACCACAGCCTCTGCGGTTCGGAGCGGGGCCATGCGTCCAGAGGAGTTGCTGATCGTGCTGGATAGAAACCTCGAGCGCCTGGATCGTACCCTCACGGGCCTCCTGGCCCTGGTGCGAGGGCCTGGAGAACGAACCCAGATAGAGGTTCTGGACTTGCTGCAACAGCTATTGCAGCGCCTTCCTGTCTCGGCCCAACAACGAATACATCTGGAGGTCGGGCCTGCCACCCTCCAGGCCCCTAGAGAAGCCCTCGAGGCCGCCATCGGCAACCTGCTCGACAATGCCCTCAAGTACAGTAGCGGGCGAGTCTGGCTACGTTTTGAGGCCTCCAATCCGCCGCGTCTGATTGTGCGGGATGAGGGGCCAGGAGTTCCGGCAGAGGCCCTGGAGCGCCTGGGCGAACCGTTCTACCGGCCCAACAGCCAGCGCGACGGCCTGGGCCTGGGGCTGGCGTTTGTACGCCAGGTCGCGGAGGCCATAGGGGGACGTCTGGAGCTTCGCAACCATCCCGAGGGCGGTCTGGAAGCCAGCCTGGTGTTTTCGGGAGGATCCCATGCCTAAAGCAGTTCGCACGCATATCCTGCGCAACCCAACAGAGCCGGAATCCACAAAAACCGGGCTCGAGGAGGCGAGCAATGGCGGGAAACCTGACAGGCTGCTGGGCCGTCGCGAAGTGCTGGCACTTCTACTCCTCTCAACAGCCAACGCCTGGGCCCAGGGCAACCGGGGGGGCGACGGGCGAGATAAAGGTGAGGAAAAGGATCGCAAGCCAGAGCCCCGGCGCGAGGACGAACGCGGCCATACCCTCTACGCCGAAATTAATCTTGCCAAAGACGGCATTGTAGGCCTGAGTGCGGGTCGGTTGGAAACCACCTCACCCTGGGCGGCCTTTCTGGCCCCCGGAATGTGGGTCAAGGCCCAGGGCGGATGGGAGAACGGTATTTTCCAAGCCCGAAGCCTCGAGGTGACCCACCCCGCTTTCTTCAGCTACTACAGGGGCCCCGGCGAACTGCTCGGCCTGGGCACAGGCTGGGTAGAGGTCTGGTACACCAGCGCTAGCGAGTCGGGCGCTGCACGTCGGTTTGCACTTCGCTCGGTTACGCCTGGCAGCGAGCCATTGTTACTGGCACGCAGCTCCAACGGGCGATGGGTCGCCTTGCCTGAGGGTCTGAGCCCTGCAGCCCCTCCTGCGCAGGGCTGGTACCTGGTAAGGGGTGAGACACAGGGCTCGAGCATCCGCTGGAAAAACGCACAGCCCTTCCCATAAAGAAGCACAGAAACTGTCCAGACAAGCAATTCAGGCCAGAGTGCAATGTTGCAACTCGCTACTGGTGAGTGGCTCTGCCCCTGTTTTGTGCAAAAGACGCAAGGGCCGGAACCACGTCGCATAAGGCCCCTCGCAGACCTTCCCAGAGCAACACACTGTTACCTCTTTGTTACCCATACTGCCTAACTTGAGAGGTGGAGGTGAAAAGCCATGAAAGTCAAGTACGCTGGAATCCTGGCTTATGGTCTTCTGGGAATCCTGGCGGCCTGTGGCACGGGGGTACCCACCGCACAGGTGGTTTCTCTCAGTGGCATTGTGGAAGGCAGTGAAGCCCAACCCACGTTACAGGGCTTGCCCATTGATGCCAGTACAGCCACCATTACCCTGGATGGCGAAAGCACAACCACCAAAGCCATTCAGCCAGGGGTGCTGCTGAGTGGAACCGCGGAGCGTGACCGGGATCGTATCCGTTTGCGCACAGTGGAAATCCAGTACCGGGCCAAGGGCGTAATAGATGATGTGAACCTCAACGAAAGCTACGTGGATGTGGTAGGCATCAGAGCCCAGGTGAACGCCCTCACCAACCTGTACGAGGAGAATCCCGATGGCAGCTTTACCAAGCTCACCCTGGCCGACTTCAAGGCGGGCGACTACGTCAACGTGACCGGTGTGCCCCAGACCGACGATTCGATCCTGGCCACCCGCATCGAGAAAAAGTTGATCCAGCCTACCGACCCCGACTACAACAAAGTGGCCTTGCGGGTCAACGTGCGTGAGCTGGACAAGACGGCCTATACCTTTACCTACGGGCTTCGCACCTATCGGGTAGATTACAGGAACGCCGACCTGCAGGGAGCCCTGGAACCAGATGTGCTGGTACGGGTGCAGGGTGTCCGTTCTGGAACCAGCATTCTGGCCAGCAAGGTGCAGGTTGTGGAGGCCTGGCCCACCTTCCAGCCGGGAGCTCGAGTGGAGCTGGTTGGCCCCATCGGCAACCTGGATGAAACCGGCAAGAGCTTTGTCCTGATGGGCTTTAACGTGAACTACGCCACCGCCCAGGTCACCGGTACGCTCAAGAACGGTGCTTGGGTCAAGGTCGAGGGCACACTGGGCACAGGCAAGGCCGTGCAAGCCAGCAAAGTGGAGGTTCGCTACGAGCATGGCGGCTCCGGGCGGTACAACGGCCAGCTCGAGGGGCCTGTCAGCACGGTAGACCCGGCCCAGCTTACCCTGCAGATCCAGAACCGTATCTTCTGGGCGGACCAGAACACCCTGATGCTGCGCAACCAGACCCAGGCGCGCTTTAGCGATATCCGAGCGGGGGACTGGGTCGAGGTTAGCTATGACACCACTCGAGCAAACGGAGCGGGCAACGCCTACGCCGTGCGCGTTCAGCTCAAGCAAAATGCGCCCAACGAACAACTCGAGCTCAAAGGAATCATCGCTGACTTC
Organism: uncultured bacterium; assembly: GCA_964543055.1. Classification (GTDB taxonomy): domain Bacteria; phylum Deinococcota; class Deinococci; order Deinococcales; family Thermaceae; genus Meiothermus. Next base: position 850 of record CAZIXH010000339.1, on the reverse strand, counting down.
AACGCTACTACCCGCACTTTCAGCATCAATGGGGTGCCGGTAACGGTAATCGCTACCACCAAGTACGAGATAGACGACCTTCTGGTGACGGCGGACGAGTTCTGGAATACCGATCGCACCGGCGCCCTGGCTGAGGCCAAGGGCGTGCTCAAAGGCAGTGTTTTTGAGGCTCACAAGGTCGAAGTGGAATGAGTGTGGCTTCAGTGGCATCGAACGTCGGCTTGAACCCACCCAGCAACCCTGCTGGGTGGCCTGTTTGCAAGGGACATACCCAGTTACCCTCTCCTGCAACAACACTAACCCGGCATCAATCATGAAATCGCTTCACCCAGGGAGGTACAAGATGAAGATTGCGACCCTCAAACCCACCGTCTGGCTGCTTCTGGCGCTCTTGACCACTATCTTGCTGCCGGCTCGAGCATCCTCCGACGACCAGGCCTATAACCTCAAACTCGAGGGCATCGTTTCGCAGTTCAACGCCAGCAGCAAAACATTCGTGCTAAACGGCTACACCATCCGCGTTAACGCACAAACCCGCTATGAGTATGGCGACAGTCAAACCATGAGTAGCAATTCGTTCTGGAGCACCAATCGCAATGGGAGCCGGGTAGAAGTCAAGGCAAATCGCAGCGGCAACCTTGTAACTGCGGTCAAAATTGAACTCAATTCCCGCAGATAGCCCCGTCTGAATAGCCACCCAAGATTCGTCGGTTGGGCCTTGTAGAAAACCCCAGTAAGCTGAATGCTGCTAATCTGCCCTCCTCAAGGGCGTTTTTGTGGGATGTTTACCAAACGTTAACCACATCTTCTCTCCACCTTTACCTGATTAATCGGAGCCTATTTATGTGCC
>CAZIXH010000338.1:0-7735 GCA_964543055.1 uncultured bacterium | reverse complement strand
GTTCCATGGTGGAGGGTCAAGCTTTACAGCATTTCAACCAAACGTTCCAGGGGTATGCCCTGTCGTTCGGCCACTTCCTTGAGCAACGCCTGTAACAGCCCCACTTTGAGAGTGCTGTGATTCGGAACAGTCAGGTGGTGGTGGGGAGGACCTGCATGAAACATTCGAATATGGCTGCCACTTTGTCTGACTATTACATATCCCAGTCGCTGCAAAACGCCGATCAGCCGCGAGGCCTCGAGGTCTCGGGGAATCTTCATGCCGCTTCAACCACCATCAGCTCATCGCGCACGTAGTGAAGCTGGACCAGCCTGGGCGGCCTTTCTGGCTCAAAATGCAGCCGCACTGCCTCGAGAACATTGGCTCGAAGTTCTTCCCAGGTGTCTGCCTGCGTAAAGATGCCGGCTCCCAAAGCTCTGGCCCAGAAGCCACCTTCTTCAGCATCGCGCACCTCGAAAATTAGCTCCATATAACCGATTGTACTAAAACCACCTCATTGCGCTGCCATTGCTGAGCACGCCGCTGCATAGCAGCAAGAGCCACTTCATGGGTGCGCCGCAATGCGCTCAACACAGCAAAACAGTTGTTGAGCGCAAGCGTCCGGACATTTGGGCTGGCTCTCGAGGGAGGCTGCTTTGAGAGACACTTTTTTCGCTACTGCTTCTTGAGCTTATCGAAATAAACCCAGATGAGGTACAGCGCCAGCAACACCCCTGCAACGAACACTAGCGTCACCACGGTTCGGAGCCAGGGGCCAAACGCCACCCCCAACACCAGCCCCGCAAAAAAGCTGAGCAGATGGCCCCAGTAGCGTTGCCGGATGAGCCGAATCAAAGTTGGGTTCATGTCCTCGAGCCTATTATCCAGATCCGAGTGGTGCAGGCTCGCATCTCCGATTTCGAGCCCATTATCCAAAATCCAAAACCCAGTGGTACAGGCTCGCATCTTCGATCTGCTGGTGGGCCTTGGGCTATCCCTTCACCCCCGTCAGCACCACCCCCTCGATAATCTGGCGCTGGAAGAACAGGAATACCAGCAGCACCGGCAGCACCGCCAGGCTGCTGGCGGCCATAATCAGATTCCAGGCCGTGCCAGCCTCGCTCGAGAACAGCGCCACGCCCACCGGCACGGTGCGCATGTTGGCGGTCTGTACCACGATCAGGGGCCACAAAAAGGCGTTCCAGTTGCCCAGGAAGGTAAAGATGCCCAAAGCAGCCAGGGCCGGGCGCACCAGCGGAAAAGCAATGCGCCAGAACACCCCGAACTCACTCAGCCCGTCTATTCGCCCGGCGTCCAGCAGGTCGGTGGGCAGGGTCTCGAAAAATTGCCGCATCAAAAACACCCCAAAAGCACTGATAATGCCGGGAAACAACAGGCCCCAATAGGTGTTGCTCCAGCCGTACTCGGTGCTCATTACGTACCAGGGGATGATCAGCATCTCGGTGGGCACCATCAGGGTGGAGAGGATCAGCACAAAAATCAGACCCTTGCCAGGGAAGCGCAGCTTGGCCAGGGCATAGCCCACCAGCGAGTCGAAGAACAGCACCGAAAAAGTGGTGATCAGGGCCACCACCAGGCTGTTCAAGAACCAGCGAGGGAACTGGGTCTTGAACAGTACATCGCGGTAGTTGTCCAGGGTAGGGGCCTGGGGCCAGACCTTGAGCTCGAAAATTTCAGCAAAGGGTTTGAGGGAGGTCAAAAACATCCACACAAACGGAAAAAACATTGCCACGCTGCCCAGAATCAGCAGGGCGTAAATCAAGAAAGTGGACAGGCGCTTCATCAGTACTCCACCCGCCGCGACAAGAGCCGCAGCTGCACCAGGGTAATGCTCAGGATGATCACAAACAGCAACACCGTGATGGCTGCTGCGTAGCCGAGCTCAAACCGGGCAAAGGCTACCTGGTAGATGTAGAGGGCCAGGGTCAGGGTGGAACCGAGCGGCCCGCCCTGATCGGTAAAGTTTAGGTTCACCACCTGGGTAAAAAGCTGCAAAAAGCCGATGGTGCCAATCACCGCCGAGAAGACCATCACCGGGTTCAACAGGGGAAAGGTGATGTGGCGGAACAGTTGCCAGTTGCTGGCGCCATCTATGCGGGCGGCCTCGTAGTAGTCGCGGGGGATGTTCTGCAAACCCGCCAGAAACAACACCACCTGAAAGCCCAGGTTTTGCCACACCACAATCATGGTCACGGTGGCCAGGGCCTGCGAGGGCTTGGTCAGAAAGGGCTGGGGTGGAATGCCAAATACGCTCAAGATCTCATTGACGATGCCAAAGTTGGGCGAGAGCATCCAGCTAAATACCCAGGCAATGGCAGCGGCGGGGGTGACATAGGGGGCAAAGTAGATGGCCCGAAACACATCCCGAAACCGGTTCACGGCATTCAGCAGGAGGGCAATGCCCAGCCCCAGCAGCAGTTGTAGCGGTACGCCAAGCAGGGTATAGGCCAGCGTGTTTTGCAGGGCTTTGAGCAGGAGGCGGTCGTTCAACATCTGCTCGTAGTGTTCCAGCCCCACAAAAGGCCGCTTGCTGGGGTCGGCGTGCCAGTCGAACAGCGAGAGCCACAGCGCCTGAAACGCCGGCCAGATGCGGATAAACAGAAAAAAAGCCAGTGGAATGGCCAGAAACGCGAAAGCCCACAGCGCCTCGCGGGTCGCCAGCGACACCCCTCTTTTGGCGGGTTCAGGTGGTCTGTTCATAAAAAAGGCGGTTAAGAGAGAGCTTGTAGCCTGTGGTTTGCCCACAAGCTACAAGCCATGGACTTCAGACCATTTACTTCCAGAAGTTGTCCAGCAGCCTTTGTTCCTCAGCCGCCGCGATGCGCCAGGACTCCGCCGGGTCTTTGTTTTCCAGGAGTACCCGGTTGATGGCGTCGGTCATCACCTTGCGCTGCCCGATCTCGTCCACAAACGGGGTGGCCTTGGCATAGGACAGCGAGATCACAAAGGGGCCAAAAACCCGATCCAGGGTGAGCTTGGGGTCTTTGATCAGGCTCTTGCGGGCAGGCAGTTCGCCCACCTTCTCGAGCCAGTAGCGCTGGGTCTCCTCGGAGACCAGAAACTCCAGGAACTTGAGCGAGGCCGCCTGCTTGGGCCCGGTGGCCAGGGGGGTCAGGCCGTGCATCCAGAACGAGCCGTAGTTCACCTTGCGGGCGCCCGCTTTTTCCAGGGGCAGCTCGGCCACGCCCCAGTTGAACTTGGCCCCGTTGCGGATGGTACCGATGGCAAACGAACCATCGATAATCATGCCCACTTTGCCGGCAATAAAAGCATCGCGGTAGGCGTTGTTGCCGGGGAAGAACTGGTTGCCCAGGGTGCCCACGTTGTACTTCTTGAGCCAGTCGGTGTAGAAGGTGAAGGCTTTGAGCCCGGCGGCATTGTTGTACATCACCCGGCGGCCATCGTCGGAATAAGGCCGCCCGCCGAACTGCCGGATGAGCACCTCGCGCACCAGGTGGTGATCCTGTCCATCGGGGGCCATGGCGTAGCCCAGTTGGGTGAACTTGTTGCCGTCCTTGACGGTGAGTTTGGCGGCGATATTGAGAAACTCGTCCCAGGTTTTGGGGGGGCTCCTGAAGCCCGCCGCGCTCAACATGTCCCGGTTGTAGAGCAGTGCCAGTGAACGCACGGCGGTGGGCATGCCATACAGCTTGCCCCCTACCTTGGCAGCCTGGGCCAGGCTCGAGAACTCGCTGTCGATAACCTTGATATATTCGGTGGGCATCGGTTGCAGATACCCGGCCTTGACCCAGGTGGGCAGCCAGCCATAGAACAGGTTGACCACATCGGGCCCCTGGCCTGCCGGGATGGAAGACGCCACTTTCTGCTGATAGGCGTCGAAGGGGAAGGTCTGGTGTTGCACCTTGATGCCAGGGTTAGCGGCCTCGAAGCGCTTGATGAGTTCGTCTACTGCCTCCACCTTGCTCCTGAAGTCGTATTGCCAGTAGGTGATGGTGACCTGACCCTGGGCCAGGGCCGCACCCCACAGGGCAAACAGGGTTACCAGGACTATTCTCATAGACTTCCTCCTTTGGGATTCGCCACAAACCTCGATGGGTCGAGATGGATTATAAAACCAAAATGCTTCTGACCAGAAGCGGGCAATCTCTCCAGACTGCACTTCCTGGAGCAAGAGGTGCAGTCAAGATGTGGGATTTTTATGTGCTGGGGCTATCCAAAAGCCACCGCTGGCGCGTGGCCGGGGGGAATCAACCTGACGTGGCGCCCTTGTTCGGTGGGCTCGAGGTGAACTTCCAGGCTATCGGGAAACACCTCGGGCCTGCCCCACTCAATTAGCACCAGGCGGGCCTCGGGCAGGTAGTCCTCGAGGCCCAGGTTATAAAGCTCCTCCTGGTCGGCCATGCGGTAGGCATCGATGTGCACCACCAGGCCCTGGGGGGTGGGGTACTCGTGAATCAGGGTGTAGGTGGGGCTGGTCACCTCGCCTTTGAACCCCAGTGCCTCGGCCATGAATTTCACCAGGGTGGTCTTGCCGACACCCATTGGCCCCGTGAGCAATACCAGGGTTCCCTCGGGCAAGCTCTGGACGAGTTGTTGGGCCAGGGTGCGGGTGTCCTCGAGGCTCTCCAGGTGCACGCTTTTAGCTTACTCTGCCGATAGCCGATAGCCGATAGTCCATGGCCAAGGGCGAATGCTCCAAGATTCGGCCCTATTCGATTAAGCCAAAGCTACAAACCCACTTTTCCGGTTGTGCCGATTCTAGTTCAACACCCGTTTGGATGAAGTATATACATACTCCCTATTGGTCGAGCGCGAAGATGTGATAATGGCACGGTTATGTCTTCTCCTCGAACCGCCTCTATATCGTTCATTCTGATTTCGGTGCTTATCAACGTGATGGGACTGGGGCTGGTTATACCGGTTCTGCCCAAGCTGATCGAGACCCTGGCGGGCAGTGTAGAGGCCGGGGCGCGGCTCAACGGCCTCTTTTTTGCAGTGTATGCGGTGATGCAGTTTGCCTTTGGCCCCATTCTGGGCATGCTCTCCGACCGCTACGGGCGGCGTCCGGTGTTGCTGGCCTCGCTGGTGGGTACCGGCATAGATTATCTGATTGCGGCCCTAACGCAGTCTATCTGGGTGCTGTTTTTGGCTCGAGTCATCGCCGGGGCCCTGGGCGCCAGCCTTTCGACGGCCAACGCCTATATTGCCGACATCTCCAGGCCCGAAGAGCGGGCCCGCAACTTTGGCCTGATTGGGGCAACTTTCGGGATGGGTTTTGTACTGGGGCCGGTGGTGGGCGGGGTGTTGGGCAACATTGACCTGCGCCTGCCCTTCTACTTTGCCGCCGGACTGGCTTTTCTCAATTTCCTGTATGGCTACTGTGTGCTGCCCGAATCGCTCAAGCTGGAAAACCGTAGCAGCAAAGCCAAATCACTCAATCCCTTCATGGCCCTCTCGATTCTGGGCAAGACCCCCATCCTGCGCGGCCTGGCCTTCAGCCTCTCGCTGATCTTTCTGGCTTTTGGGGCCTTGCAAAGCGTGTGGGTGCTGTATACGGCCTACAAGTTTGCCTGGAAGCCCTTAGAGGTGGGTTTCTCGCTGTTTCTGGTGGGGCTGGGGGGGGTGATTGTGCAGGCCGGACTGGTCAGGCCCATTGTGGCCCGGCTGGGGGAGCGTCGAGCGCTCATCCTGGCGCAGAGCATGGGCATTTTTTCCTTCACCCTGTACGGCCTAGCTACCCAGGGCTGGATGATGTACGCCATCATTGCCCTGGCCGCGCTGAGCAACCTGGGCCAGCCCCTTATTCAATCCTTCCTGACCCGCGAGGTCTCGCCGCAAGAACAGGGAACTTTGCAGGGTGCGCTGGCCGGCGCACAGAGCCTCACGGTAGCGGCTGGGGGGTTGTTGGGAGGGTTCCTGTTCTCGTTGGTCGCCAGGCCAGAGATTGCACCCTGGCTGGTGGGCCTGCCCTTCTTTATGGGGGCTTTGCTGTACCTGACTGCCGTAACCAATACCGTGCGGCTTTTTCGTACTACCCCCGAAACCAAAGCCACTGCGTGAGCCAGGGTGGGGGTCGGGAAAATAGGGGCTCGAGCCTGCCTGCACGGGCCACTAGGGTATTTTGAAGCGCTCGAGAACCTGCCCTAGAGTCTGCGCATCGGACTCGGTGAAGCCATACAGGGTCACTTCCAGCAAGTCGGGGGCCTCGAGCAACTCGGCCAGCATAACCTCGGCCACCTCCTGGACGGGGAGTCCGGCCACGCCGGTTCCCAGTAGTGGAAAGGCTACCCTGCGCAGATTTTTTTCCAGCGCCAGGCGCAGGGCTGCCTGGGTCGCCTGGCGAACGGTTTCCAGGCTGGCGGGCTCATCGCCCATGGCCGCCGCATGAATCACATAGCGCACCGGCAACTGCCCGGCCCCGGTCAGGGCGGCCTCGCCAACCTGAATGGGGCCGTGCCGGTTGCACTCTTCCTGAATGCTGGGGCCGCCTTTGCGCCGGATGGCCCCCGCGACCCCGGCACCCAGGATCAGGTGGTTGTTGGCAGCGTTCACGATGGCGTCGCCCACAAACTCGGTAATGTCGCCCTGAGCAATGTGAACTTGGGCCATGCCGCTAGTGTAGCCTGGGGGCCTCTAAACCTGGTAGCGCGTGTAGGGGTTTTCGTGCGGCGGGCCGTCGGAAATCCATAGCTCCAGGGTACCCAGATTCATGATGACCGAGGCCACCGTGCGATAGGGCTCGCCCAGCGCATACTCTTCCGGGCTGGCGGTGCGGCAGACCGCATAGGGAGCCCCCTCCCGATCCGAGAGAGCCGCTTTCAGGTCTTCCAGGCCAGGTTTTTCCACTTCGCCCAGCCGAAGGCTCAGGCGGAGGGCCCGGTGGTGCGAGCGGTCGAGCCACTCGATGGGCGGTACCTCGATGCCAAAGCGTTCGGGGGCCAGGTAGTGGTTGGCGTGCACCAGTTGGCGTTCGTCCTCCCAGAGGGCAACCCCGGTGGGCGAAACCTCGATATTTACCGCCTGCGCCCCCTGCCCAATCAGAAAGTTGCCCGAAGCCGTACGGGGGCTTTCGAGAATAACAGCTTTGGCCTCCTCTAGCGTTTTTTGCCGCAGGGCCTGATAGGTTCGCAGGTGGAAAGGCTTGCCCAGCCCGGCCCAGTTGTCGCCCTTGGAGACCAGGCCGTTGATGCAGAGCCCCAGCCCGTGGGAGTTGAGGCCAATCTTGCCGCCAAAGATGCCCGCTTCGGTAAAGGCCAGCACCCTGGTACCGTCGGGCTCGGTGATGTGTTGTAGCGCCCCCTGCACCCCTTCCATCCAGTCCCAGTTCTGGCCCATCCACAGGTTTCCATCTTTGCTGTGGCCGGGCAGCAGGGCAAACGCCGTGCAGCCGTTGGGGGCCTCGTGACCGAACTGGTGGTAGACAATCTCGTAGCGTACGTTGAGGGTAGCGATATCCACCAGGGGCTGGCCAGACCCCGCCGCAATCCCTTCGATGCCCTCTGCATAGGCCGGGCTTTGTTGACGGATGGCCTCGAGGTACCGCGCACCCCGTTCGCGGGCTTCGTTCGGAGAAAGTTTGCACTCGACCTCGAAACGGTGGAAGTAGACCTCCAGGTTGTGGGCAATCCGCTCTGCCAGGGCAGCGCCTTGCTTCAGGCCTTGTTCGTAGGGAGAACCCGAAAGTTGAAGGTAGGGCAACATGTGCTCCCATTATGGCCCATAGACACCCTTCCCCACGATGGGCGCTTTCAGTGGCCTGGTTTTTGTATTCTGC
>CAZIXH010000337.1:0-3222 GCA_964543055.1 uncultured bacterium | reverse complement strand
CCACCCCCTGCACTACCAGGTGATGTTCATGCAAAGGGCCGAGTGGGCCACCAAAGCCACCAGTACCAAGGGAGACACCGAGGGGGCTAACTCCTACCTGATCCAGATGAACGCGGTAATCGAAGCCATGAAGGCCGGGGTCATCCGCATGGGCGACCCCGTCGAGACCACCAATCTCATCTGGGCAGGCATCCACGGCATCGTCTCACTGGCCATTAGCATGAAGGGCATTGTGCCCAAGTGGGAGGAAAGCGAGGTACGGCGGTTGGTCGAGGATTATTTTCAGATGCTGACCCGAGGCTTGCAGCCCTAGCTCTTTTTTTTCCTACTCACTTTACAGTGTTAAGTGACATGAATGAAATAAGAAAAGGAGAAGCGGATGAAAAAGTGATCGCTCCTACCCGCCCTTTTGGCAAAGTGGGCCTTCCACGGCCCTGGAATAAGCAACAGTGCAGCTCACCTCGAGGAGGAGTTATGAAAAAGATACTGGTCATTCTTGGACACCCCCGTTCGGACAGCCTCAGCCATGCGCTGGGCCAAGCCTACGCCGAAGGCGCACGGCAACACGCTGAGGTGCGCATTCTGGAGGTGAATCAGCTCGAGTTTGCCCTCAGCTACCCTACCCGCGTCGCCTACGACAACAAGGTAGAGGGGGTGCTCGAGCCCGACCTGCAAAAAGCCCAAGCCGACCTTCGCTGGGCTGACCACCTGGTGTTTGCCTACCCGCAGTGGTGGGGCGGGGTGCCGGCCTTGCTTAAGGGCTTTATCGAGCGGGTCTTTTTGCCGGGGTTTGCCTTCAAGTATCGCAAGAACTCGCCTATTCAAGAACAACTGTTGAAGGGCAAAACCGCCCGCCTCCTGGTTACGATGGACGCACCGGGCTGGTGGAACCGCTGGGTCTATCGCAATGCAGTGCACAACGCCATGTTGCACCCTACCCTGCACTTCTGCGGGGTGAGGCCAGTGCGCATCAGTGAGTTCTGTGTGGTGCGGAAGTCTACGCCCGTCCAGCGGCAAAGGTGGCTCGAGCAGACCCGCGCCCTGGGACAGCGGGAAGCGAGGCAAGGCAGCGCCTCGAGCCCATCCATCGGGAGGGCCACATGATTCAGATCGGACGATTTACAGCCCAGCACGAGGGGCCACTGGTGGTGTTTCTGATTGGGGTGCGCATCAACAACTGGTGGCGCTTTAGAGAATGGCTGCCGGTGGTCCAGGCCATGAACCACATGATCCGGTACCTCTACCAAAACCCTCAGAGTGGCTTTCTGGGCCTGGGAGGGCAGTGGCTCAGCATGGACTTGCGCGGCCTCCTGATGGTGCAGTACTGGCGCAGCAGCGACGACATAGAGCGCTTTGCCCGCACCGACCCCGAGTTGCACCCCGAAGCCTGGCGTAACTTCTTTCGGCAGTCTTTCAAGGGTGGGGCGGTGGGCATCTGGCACGAGACCTATGTGGTCGAGTGGCAAGAAGCGGTATATGGCAATATGCCGCTGGTGGGCCTGGCCAGGGTAAGCAAGGCCGTGCCCATTCAAGGCAAACTGGAAACTATGCGCGAGCGGCTGCAAAAGGCTAGGTGAGAGCTGGAGCGCTCTTCACATATTTTGAGCCATCCGACCTCAAGAAATCCCTGTCCTGGACAGAACAGATGCCGCCTGGAACCTCGCAACCCAAGCACCCGTGGGCCCGGCCCACGCTTGTGCCTCCTCGTTTTCGCAGGCAGACTCGTCTGTAAAGAGCACTCCATATCAGCTTCAGTTGGGTCGCCGCCGAGTAGCAACGAACCACCCTGACCGAAGGGAAATGATTTTTCGCCGACCTCGAGGATAGGGGTGTGTTCCAGGATTCGATATGGTATCCCCTGCGGTTTTTGGTCTTGAAAAGTATCTTTTTGAATCCGGCATCAGACCAGCCGGCTTCGCAGCCACGAAGAAGCAAAGTCAATGATATTCACCACAACCACAATCGCAATCACCCCCACGATCATCTGGTCGTACTGTCCTGAGGCCATCTTTTCGTTGATGAAGTAGCCAATGCCCCCGGCCCCTACCAGCCCCAACACCAGCGACGAGCGGAAGTTAATCTCGAAGTTGTAGATGGTATAGGACACAAAGAGCGGCAAAACCTGCGGCAAAATGGCCCAGCGCACCACATTCACACCCGAGGCGCCGGTGGACTCGAGGGCCTCCACGGGCCCCTTGTCGGCGTTCTCGATGGCCTCCGAGTACAGCTTGCCCAGTTCGGTGAGGGAGTGGATGGCAATCGCCATCACCCCTGCAAAAGGCCCCAGGCCCACCGCTGCCACCAGGATCAGGGCAATAATCAGGGTGGGCACCCCCCGCAGCACGTTCAGGAAGAGTCGGGCCACATAGAACACCGAGCGCATCAGGGGTGTACCCGAGGTCACGTTGCGGGCCGCCAGAAACGAGAGGGGCATGGCAAAGACGGCGGCCAGGAAGGTGCCCACCAGGGCCATCTGCACCGTGACCGCAATCTGGCTCAAGACCTCCTGCAAGGGATAGCGCTCCGCGCCAGGGTCGGCCAGCAGGGGCGGCCAGGCCTTGTCGGCAAACTGCTGCAAGAAGGGCCAGCCCACCACCAGCTTGTTCAGATCGAACTCGGTGGCATCGAAAGCGGGAATCAGAAAGCTCGCCACCAGGGCAATCAGGATGCCTGCACGGAAGTCGTCGGGCTCTTGCAGGCTGGCGTTGCGCAGTTGCATGAGCCCCGCCCCCAGCATGAGCCCCGCCAGGAAGAAGACCGCAAAGGCCCCATACTGGGTGGTGGCCGGCTGCACCAGGCGGTAGCCTTCGCTCGAGGCTTGCTGGGGAATGGCCCCTTGCAGGTCGGCCAGGCTCTGAATGGGTTTCAGTTCGTCCTGGCCCAGTTCCTTGCGGATGGCGTTGAGTTCGGGCAGCGCCCGGTTGTAGGCATCGGCGATTTCTTGCTGGGTGGTGGGCAGCGTGGGAAAGAGCAGCTTGTAATAGCCCAGGCTCTTGGGCAGGTAGGCGCCACCCCCCTGGGGTGCGTGGAACCACAGGAAGGCCAGCACCCCCTTCAAGGCCGGGTAATCCGCCCGACAGCGCAGCACCCGGCCCGCGCGGGTCTGCCTGATCAGCCCGGCCGCAAGCAGATGGGCCAGGCGGTGGGAGAGGGTGGACGACGGGATGCCCACCCGGGCCTGGAGGTCCTTGACCGCCGGGCCCCCCGGTCGGGCCTGGACCA
>CAZIXH010000336.1:0-2881 GCA_964543055.1 uncultured bacterium | reverse complement strand
GGGGGAGAGCAGCCAGGCGGCCAGGGCCGCAATGCCCGGCTGGGAGCCCAGCGTGGCAAAATAGTCCACCCCGGTCAGGCACGTCACCTTGTACCAGGGTTGGTGGGTGTGGAGCGCCGTTTCCGGCGCATTAAACAGCCAGCGCTTCAGCCTTGCACGGCGCCTGGGAGATCTTTGGAGACCTCGGCCTGGGCCAGCCGCAGGGCCTCCTCGGCGGTCAGGCCGTTCTTGATGACCAGAGCCAGCAGAAGCCGGTTCTGGTATTCGATGTGCTGCAGCAGGGCCTCAATCTCCTCCTCAGCCTTCACATTGACCTCGAGGTCGTGCTCGGCCCGCAGCTCGGCATGGCGGCTTTGCAGGTTTTGCCCGACCATGATCAGGGGCATCAGAAAAAGCTGGATCATATTGGACAGAAACAGCCAGAAAACAAAGGCCATGGGCGGGTCGAACTTAAGGTGAGGCGGGGCCAGAAAGTTCCAGGAGAGCCACAGCACGGTCCAGACAAACACGATCAGGAAAAACCCCATGCTGCCTACGTGTTCGGTAATCCACAGAGCCAGCCGCTCGAGCGGGCTGAGCGAGTCGCGGTGTTCCTGGTTGATGTTCCGCAGGGGCTTGCGCTTTTTCAAGAGTTCGGTAATGGCAGGCGGGAACTGCATACGTAATAGAATACGCCCGTCGGCATATCCGAGCTTGCGCTCTTCGGTTTTCTGTTCCTGGGCTGCCTGCTGGCTGGGTTGGCGGGCGGGCTGGCCTCACTCGTCGTCCACGGGACGGTAGGAGAGTGCCAGCCCGAACATCAGCAGTAAAAGTCCCAGGGCCAACCCCCAGACCCAGCCGCCCGGCAACCGGCCCACGGCGGCCCCACTGAGGAGGCCCGGGGTGTGCAGCTCGAGCTTGAGCACCCAGCCAGCGTAAACCACCAAAAAAAGCCACAGGTAGTTGTGGCGCAACCGCACCGCCAGGGCCTGCCGCTGATTGACCGGTGGCGCCGGGCGCCTGAGGCTTCGTAGCAGCCGTTCCGCCCAATCGCCCCCGCTTTCACCCAGCACCTGTGGGTAGAAGCCGGCCTCCATCAAGCGCACCCGGTAACGCACCAGCTCGTAGTAGCGGTATCGGCGGGCTTCCATCCAGAGGAAGATGGCATCCAGCGCCAGCGCTAGGGCAAATACGAAGTGTGGCATCTGGGGGTTGCCCAGGGCAAAAGAAACCATGGCCGCCGTGGTGCCCACGGCCCAGTTGGTGGTGGTATCGAGCCGGGTGCGGTAGACCGCCATGCGGGCAACCTCGCCCCGGTAGAGGTGAATGAGGGCCGTGGTCTGGTCTTTGGGGTTTAATTCCACGCGCCCTATTCCCCGGTCTGGGCCAGGAGGTAGTTGGAGAGGCCCATCTGCTCGATCAGGCTGCGCTGGGCCTCGAGCCAGTCGATGTGGGCCTCTTCCTGCTTGAGAATTTCGGCCAGCATCTCCCTGGTGCCGTTGTCGCCTACCTCGGCGGCCAGGGCCATGGTCTGGTTGTAGCCTCGCACACCCAGCAGCTCGCCATCGTAATCGTTGAGCACAATGTCGGAGACATTGGCCCCGATGTGAATCTCACCCAGTCTGGCCACATTGGGGGTGCCCTCGAGAAAGATGATGCGTTGGATCAGGGCCTCAGCGTGGCGCATCTCGGTGCGGGCGGTAGCCTCCAGGTACTTTGAGAGTTTCGCGTAGCCCCAGCTTTCACACATCTCGGCGTGCACCATGTACTGCATGATGGCAGCCAGCTCTTCGGACAGGCGGTGGTTGAGCTGCACAATCACTTCGGCGTTTCCTTGCATGGGAGCCTCCTTTACATTGGTTTGCTCAAGGCTTCGTTCTTACGCTTAGGGTTCAAAGTACCAGGCCGTAATGCCTCCAAGTACCACCACTCGGGGGGGCAGTAAGGCATGGATTCGAACCTGCCCAACCCCGGTGGTGGATAGCACCAGACTACTACCCCTGGGCTTCCGGGGGCAAAGTTGAACGGGTGTTTGCGAACTGACTCCATTTTTGTCATCCTGATGACTTTGACCTGATGAACGGCGGGGCTTCCGGGTTCAGTCTGCCGATCAAGTCCTGCACAACAGACCTTGGACCCAAAAGGTTAGGTTTCGGCAAAGAACCGTTTTTTACCGACCTTTACTGGGTTTTTACCAGTCTAAACCATGCTACTAGCTCAAGGAGGCCGGTCATGTTCGATCTGCACGAGCGCCTGCTGTTGCTAGCGCACAGCCTGGAGGGGGTACAAAGCGAGCTCGAGGGTGCAACTGAACGCTTCTATCAGGGAAGTCCAACACTGCCGGGCAGGCTCTTTCTGGAGGTGATAGAGGCCGACCACATGGTTTACGGTTTGCTACCACATCCACTATGCCACTTTCGTGCTTCCGTGGCATTCCCGCACCCGGTATACCCAGGCTGGGTGCGAGTAGCCCAACCAGGCGAGGAAGAAGAAGCGCTGCTATGGCAGAGCATCCTCTACAGTTACCAGACCATGGGACACAGCCCGGCTCTTCCTGCTTCATTGCTGGTCAGGCACCCCCTTATGCGTGCGGTTTAGATGGCCGTCCTTTGAGCAAACTGTCCATCTGAATCAACACAAATAGCTCGGTACATTCCCAATACATAAGGCCGCCCTGGGGGCGGCCCCCGCTAGACAACTTTTTCAGGAGGCTTTAGCCTCGAGGCTCACCTCCTGTCCACCCTGAGCACCCAGCAGATCCTTGGCGCGGTTGGCCTCGTCCTCACTGCCGTGCATCAGCACCACATAGCTACCGGCCTTGATGGAGGCATCCAGCTTCAGGGCTTTGTCCCGGCTTACCCCGTAGCCAATCAGGGCCCCAACCAACGCACCCCCAGCCGCC
>CAZIXH010000335.1:0-4619 GCA_964543055.1 uncultured bacterium | reverse complement strand
GCGCTCAGGTGCTCATCGAGCTTCCAGAGCGAGTGGGCCATCTGATAGCGGCTGACCGCCTCGTTCCCCCGAAAAAGCCCATCCGAGCCGAGCGACATAATCTGAAGGGCTACCATCCGCAGCACCGCGGCCTCGGCCCAGTGTGCTGCGGGCAGGTCATCTGGCCGGACGAGCTTGGCGGGAGCAGCCAGGCCCAGGCGTTGGGTGAGTTTGTCCAGCACCACTGCCAACTGATACCGGGTCAGCAACGAGGTTCCGCGGTAGGTCTGGTCCGGGAAACCCTGCACAAGCCCCTCACCCACCATCCGCCGGATGCCAGGCAGGGCCCAGTGGTTGGGCTTCACGTCCTTGAAGCGTACCTCGGCCTCCTGGGCGGCCAGAGGGCTGTCGGCCAGCACCCGCGCGAGGGTTGTGGCCAGTTGGAAGCGATCCAGCCGTACCTCACCCTTGAACAAGCCCCCCGGAAAGCCCTGCAACCAGCCTCGAGCAGTTACCTGACCCACTGCCTGGGCCGCCCAATGGTCGGCAGATACATCGCTCGGGAGTGCAAACGCAGCCGTTACAAAAACCGTTACAAACATCAAAAATCTCATGACTGAAATATTAGAAGCCCCAACACATGTTTTTCGTGCATTTGTCACAGGGAATCGTTACGTGTTCTCACCCTGTTTCATCAAAGCTTAAGCCAATGTTGAGTTAACACCGGGGTTCAGAAATGGGCTTCCTATACTTCGGGTATATGGAAACCAATTTTGCGACCGCGCTGGTGATGGCCGGTTTGATGTTCTTGATTTTGTTCTCGGCCTGGTATCCGCAGGCACAAAATCGCAGGATGGATCAGGGGGTACGGGCCCTGGCCCGCATGTCGCGCCATGCCCGGCGACACAACACCCTGGTGCGCTATCACCACGGCGTGCCCTTTGTCGTGACCCATCAGCGGCGGGGTCTGGTGTACATGTACGCCGGGAAGGTTGTGACTCGAGACCAGCTCGTAAAACTGCTGGGCAGTGAAGACACTGTGCGTCGAGCTGAACAGGAGGAGTCGCAGGTAGCGCCCAACCCCACCCGCCTAACTATCCCTGGCTGAGCTTCAACCAAAATAGCGTGTCCGGTTGGAGCCGGACACGCTATTTTATTGATCAAGGTCGGCTCTTGCAAAGTAGAGTTTTGCCCGTCAACAACGTACAATGACCGCCATGCTTAAGGCTGTTCCCGGAACCAACGACATTTTCGCCCAGGCCAAGGAATACCCTTTCCGCGAGCCGGTCTTTCGCTACATTACCCAGACCGCCGAGGAGGTGTTGCGGGGTGCTGGGGCCCAGATGATTCACACCCCGATATTCGAGTACCTGGAAGTCCTGCAAAAAGGTGTGGGGCTCACCTCGGACATCGTGGTCAAGAAGGAGATGTACATCCTCGAGGATCGCGGAGGGCGGGTGCTGGGTCTGCGCCCTGAGCCCACCGCCTCCATCGTGCGGGCCTACAACCAGCATGGCATGAAGGTCTGGCCCCAGCCGGTGCGGCTCTTTACCTGGGGGCCTATATTCCGGGCCGAGCGCCACCAGAAGGGCCGCTACAAGCAGTTTCATCAGGTGGACTACGAGGCCCTGGGTCTTTCCGACCCCCTCCTGGACGCCGAGGCCATCGCATTGATGGTGCGGATCTACAAAACCCTGGGCTTGAAAAACCTCGAGGTCAAGCTGGGCTCGGTAGGTGACCCCGAAGACCGCACCCGCTACAACCAGTACCTGCGGGAACTCTTCCGGCCCCACGCCGAGCGGCTCTCGGAGGACTCGAGGGTGCGCCTAGAGGCCAACCCCATGCGGATTCTGGACTCCAAGAGCGAGCAGGACCAGCAGATTGTGGCCGAATTGCAGGTCAAGCCAATGCTGGAGTTTCTGGGAGACGCGTCGCGCTCGTTCCACGAGCGGGTCTGTCAGTATCTAACCCAGCTTGGCATTCCGTTCACGGTTGACCCCAGCATCGTGCGCGGGCTGGATTATTACGTGCGTACGGCCTGGGAGGTTCACCATGCCCAAATTGGAGCCAAGTCGGCCTTAGGTGGCGGGGGGCGCTACGATGGCCTCTCGGAAATGCTGGGTGGCCCGCAGGTGCCGGGGGTGGGCTTTGGTATCGGGATTGAGCGGGTAGCCATTGCACTGGAAGAGGAAGGGGTGGCCATTCCCCCCGACCCCTCCCCCATCCTTTTCCTGGCGCCGCTAGACGAGGCGGCAAAGATAGAGGCCCTGACCCTGGCTGAACAACTACGCCCAAAGGTTTACGTGGAGCTGGGTTACACCCCCAAGAGCCCGCGCAAGGCCCTCGAGGACGCCCTCAAGAAAGGGGCCAAGTATGTGGCTTTCCTGGGCGAGAGCGAGCGGGCCAGGGGGGTGATTACCCTCAAGCACCTGGAAAGCGGTGAGCAAACCGAGCTCGAGCCCTTGCAACTGCACAGCCTCTTTGAAGGCCCCGACCCGAAGTAGCCTTTACCCACCTGGGTATTAGCGCCTAGCTCTCCGATTTTGCTTCCGCCCGTGCCTGGCGGTTCCGCTCCACGTGGCTCCAGGCGTGAGCAATAGCCTGATCGGTGGTCTCAAACAGATGGTGTCCGTCGGCGGTGATTTCCTCGAGCAGGCCCATCCGCTCCAGCACTTCTTTGGGCTGGGGCTGGAGCCCTGAGAGCAGGAACTTGATGCCCTTGCGCTCCAGGGCTTGCTTCATGGTCAGGAGGGCATTGGCCCCACTGGCATCTATGACCTTCACCCGGCGCATCCGCAGAATCAGCGCGTCCACCTGAGAAATCTGGGTTAGGTTGTTGATAAACTCACCGGCGGCGGCAAAAAACAGCGGGCCGTCCACCCGAAAGGCCACCACCCGTTCACGTAGCAGGTCGTGGTCGACCTCGAGGTGTGCCGGAACCTGCGGGGCCAGATCCATGGGCTCCAGGCTCAGGGAGTTGCGCATCCGCTGGATGAACAAAATCCCGGCCAACACCAGCCCCACCTCAATGGCCAGCACCAGATCAAAAGCCACCGTGACCCCCATCGTGACCAGCATGGTGCTGAGGTCGCTCCTGGTCGAGCGAACAATGGCCTGCACGGCCTCCCACTCCACCATTCGCACCGCGACCACCATCAGAATCCCGGCCAGGGCTGCCAGGGGAATCACCTGCGCCAGCGGCCCCAGCAACAACACCACCAGCAGTAAGAACACCGCGTGGATGATGCCCGAAAGCCGCGTTTGCGCCCCGGAGCGCACATTGACCGCTGTTCGAGCAATCGCCCCGGTGGCCGGAATGCCCCCAAAGATGGGGGCCAGCAGGTTGGCGAAGCTCGAGCCAATCACTTCTCGGTCCGGGTCGTGGCGTTCGCGGATGGTCATGCTGGCGGCCACCACCGCCGAAAGCAGGGTCTCGATTCCCGCCAGAAGGGCTACCGCCAGGGCCGGGCTGAACAGCCGGCTCACATCCGAAAGGCTCCAGGCGGGCAGATGGGGTGCGGGCAACGTGGTGGGGATCTCTCCGATGCGCGGTACACCGGGGAACAGTAGGCTCGCGAACGTTACCACGATCAGGGCCACGATGCTACCGGGAATATGCTTGACATAGAGGCCCCATAGCAAAATGAACCCTACCGTAAGCAGGGTCAGGAGCGGTGCGGCCACTTCCGGTTGACGCAGGTATTCCTGCATGGCCCCCAGGGTGATGGGCAGGATGTGCTCGCCCTTGGGCGTGGCCAAGCCCAGAAATGCCGGGATTTGCTGCAAGAAAATGATGATGGCGATGCCGTTGGTAAAGCCGATGACCACCGGGTAAGGAATTAGCTGAATAAGACGGCCAAATCGGAGCAGGCCCAGTACCAGCAGGATCAAGCCCGCCATGATGCCCACCAGAAAAATTTTGTCCACCCCGTACTGAGCGATGATGGGTAAGAGAACCACCGTCATGGCCCCGGTTGGGCCGGTGATGTTGTAGCGCGAACCTCCCAGGGCCGAGCCTATGAATCCGGCCACGATGGCGGTAAAAAGTCCGGCGGCAGCCCCGGCCCCACTGGTCACCCCAAAAGCCAGGGCCAGGGGTAGCGCTACGACCCCTACCGTGACCCCTGCCAGCAAATCCTGCTGGAAGCGCACCCGGTTGTAGTCGGCAAACTCCTGACGCCAGGCCGGAATGGGGTTGAGCAGCTCGAGGCTCTTCAGCCAGTTCATGCCTGTCACTTTGACCTCACCTCCTGGCGTATCTGAGCCAGCACCTCGCCTGACTGGGCTAGCTGTCGCTCGAAAATGGCCCGGCCCAGGTCAAGAAAGGCATATACCTCGGGGTCGGCGGTGCGGTAAATGACAGTGGTGCCTTCCTTGCGGGTTTCGACAAATCCCCGTTGGCGCAGGATAGATAGCTGCTGCGAAACTGCGGGCTGATCGGTTTTGAGTTCGGCTACCAGCTGACTTACGCTCTTCTCCCCTGTTCGCAGGCTGCCCAGGATGGCCAGCCGCAAGGGGTGGCTGAGGGCTTTGAAAAAGTCCGCTTTGAAGCGGTGCAGGGCTGATTCCATAGGCTATTACTGTCAATATTATATGTAAATAATATAATATAGCAATATTTGCAAGAATCACATGTTGTC
>CAZIXH010000334.1:0-8128 GCA_964543055.1 uncultured bacterium | reverse complement strand
GTCTTTACCTACACCCAGATTGTGGCCAACCCCGAGGCCAGGGGGGGCGATGCCGCCAACTTTGAAGGGGTCAAGGTCGAAAAGCTGGGCGATTTCCGGGTGCGTTTTACCCTGCCCAAACCCGCCCCGGCCTTCATCCATTACATGCGGCTGCCCATTATGCCCAAGCACAAGCTGCTGCCCTTCAGCCAGGAAGGTGGCAAGCCTCGAGCTGAAATCAACACCGCCTGGCCCACCAACGTCAACCCCGAGGAAGTGGTGGGCACCGGGCCCTTCCGTCTGCGCAGCTACACCCCTGGGCAGCAGGTTACGCTGGTCAAGAACCCCAACTACTGGAAGCGCGACGCGGCGGGCAATGCCCTGCCCTACCTCGACCAGATCCAGTACCTGATCATTACCGACTCCCAGGCCCGTGTAGCGCAGTTCCTGGCCGGCAACCTGGGCCAGATTAACATCACCGGCGCAGAGTTCCCCGACCTCAAACGCCGCGAGACCCAGGGGGCTCCCTTCCGGGTGGTGCAGTTCCGGGCGCTCTTTGGCTCTCCCCCTAACCTGTCTTTCAACTACAACGCCAAGAACCCCGAGCTGGCCGCACTGTTCAAGAACTCAGACTTCCGCCGGGCTATGCAGTTTGCGGTCAACCGCGAGCGCATCATAGAAGATGTTTACAACGGTCTGGCTGAGCGGGCCAGCTACGGCGTAGCGCCCCTGTCCGAGTGGTACTACCCCGAGGTAGCCCGCTTGCAGGGCCGCTTCGACCTGAACGCTGCCAACGCTGCGCTGGACAGACTGGGGCTGCCCCGGGGCGCCGATGGCATCCGGCGCTTGCCGAGCGGTAGACCCCTCGAGTTCACCCTCACCTACGGCTCCAACTCGGCGGTCTTTACGGCCATCGCCACGATCCTGCAAAACGACTTCCAGCGCGTAGGCGTCAAGGTTAACCTACAGGGCATCCTGGCTGCCAACCTTCTGGGCACCGGACGTGGCGCCGATTGGGAGGCTATTTTGCTGGCCCTGGGAGACCAGCCCGACCCCGAGCTGCGTACCCCCATCTGGAAACCCGGCGGTGCTCTTTACTACTGGCACCAGTCCACCCAGCCCACCACCCCCGGCGGTCAGCCGCAGTTCAACAACTTTTTGCCGTGGGAACGGGAAATTTACGACCTGTGGGAGCGTGCCGCCAGCACCACCAACTTCACCCAGCGCAAGGCCCTCTACGACCGCTGGCAGGCCATCGCGGCGCGCGAAGCCCAGGTCATCATGATTGCAAAAGAATACGCGGTGGGCGCTGTTTCTAACCGCTACGGCAACTACATCTACAGCCTGGGGGTAATCCCCGGCTTCAACCCCCTGGTGCTGATGTTCCAGCGGTAGAGAAGCCCCATTCCTGACAGGCTGTCAGGGCTATAGAGGCGGTAGTTCAGGGAATCTCGAGTCTCACCACACGAAACGACTCCCTGGACTACCTCCCACATATTTGGCTTCAAATACTGACGCCAGACCGGATCAAGTCCCAGGTGTTGCCCTGGTGGTTCATATTCAATACTGGGTTTGATTGTGCACACTGGGTCAACAACGGTTCAAGCAACCATGCTAGAGCCCAAGTTCCTGACCAGCCCATTCCTGGGTAATCGGCTCACAAAATCGGTCGGATGGTAAGGTTGAGTTGCTAAATGTTTAACTTTATTCTGCGGCGCATCCTTGTGGCCATACCCACCCTGCTCCTCATATCGGTGCTGGTGTTTTCGGTCATACAGCTCCAGCCAGGGGGTTTTTTGGAAAACCTGCTCGAGGACCCTCGAGTCAGCCGCGAGACCGTCGAAAACATCCGCCGTCAGTATCTGCTGGACCAGCCGGTCTGGGTGCAGTATTTCCACTGGCTGGGGGGCATTGTGCGCGGCGATTTCGGATACTCATTCCTGAATAGCCGCCCGGTCTCCGAGCTAATCTGGGAGCGCATGGGCTGGACCGTCTTTCTGGCCGCCCTGACTATTCTGGCCACCTGGGTGATTGCCATCCCGTTGGGCATTTACACTGCCCTGAACCGCTACGGGCCCTCTTCCACCGCCCTCAACTTCGTGGGCTACTTTGGGCTCGCCACCCCGGATTTTCTGGTAGCGCTGCTGCTCATTTATCTGGTGCTTGTAAGCGGGGGTACCACCGTGGGTGGCCTGTTCAGCCCACAGTACATCGATGCCCCCTGGAGCTGGGCCAAGTTCCAGGACATGCTGGGGCATCTCTGGATCCCCCTCATCGTGATCGGGCTCGACGGCACCGCCACCATCATGCGACAGATGCGGGCCAACCTGCTGGATGTCCTGAACCAGGACTACATCCGCACCGCCCGCGCCAAAGGGCTCGCCGAGCGGGTGGTGCTCTGGAAACATGCCGTGCGCAACGCCATCAACCCGCTCGTCAGCCTGGCTGGGCTCCAGCTCCCTACCCTCATATCCAGCACCATCATCGCCTCGATTGTGC
Source organism: uncultured bacterium (assembly GCA_964543055.1). GTDB lineage: Bacteria > Deinococcota > Deinococci > Deinococcales > Thermaceae > Meiothermus. The sequence continues at coordinate 5,650 of CAZIXH010000334.1, read as the reverse complement.
TGAGTCTGCCCACCATCGGCCCCTTTTTATATGACTCCCTGCTGAACAAGGATCAGTACGTGGTGATGGCCGTGCGTATGCTCTCGGAGGTGCTCTGGCTGGTAGGGAACCTCCTGGCCGACATCCTGCTGGCCTGGGTAGACCCCCGCATTCGCTGCGAGTAGAGGTTCGGCATGGATAAACGCAACAACCCCCTCTACCTGGCCTGGCGACGCTTTCTGCACTCCAAGCCCGGTGTGATCAGCGGTGTGGTGCTGCTGGTGCTGTATGTGGTGGCGCTTTTCGCCGGATTTCTGGCCCCCTACAACCTGACCGTCCAGCACCCCGATGCCATCTACCAGCCACCCCAGCGCATTTACTTCTTTCGGGATGGCCGTCCGGTTCGACCTTACGTCTATCAGCTCAAGCGCGAACGCGACCCGGTGACCTTCATCAGCAGTTACCGGGAAGACCAGAGCCGCCCCACCCCCATCCGCTTTTTTATCGCCCAGGGTGAGCCCTACCGCTTTGTGGGGCTCAAAACCAACTGGCACCTGTTTGGCGTCCCGGAGTCCGAGGGCTACTTTTTCCCACTGGGCACCGATCAGTTTGGGCGCTGCTTGTTTTCGCGCATCCTGGTTGGCTCACAGGTCTCGCTCACAGTGGGGGTGATTGGGGTGCTGATTTCCTTTGCGATTGGGATTCTGCTGGGAGGAATTTCGGGCTACTTTGGCGGCTGGGTCGATACGCTGATCCAGCGCACAACCGAGGTATTGCTCTCCATTCCGCGCCTGCCCATTCTGATGGCCCTCTCGACGGTCATTCCGGCAAGCTGGCCCAGTACCTACGTCTATTTGGGCATTATCGGGGTGCTCTCGTTCATAGGCTGGGCGGGGCTGGCCCGGGTGGTGCGGGGGCAGGTATTGGCGCTGCGCGAGGTGGATTACGTGACTGCTGCGGTGTCCCACGGGGCTTCCAACCTGCGCATCATCCTGCGGCACATCGTGCCCAACCTGAGCAGCTATCTGATCGTGACCGCTACCCTGGCCCTGCCCGGCTACATCATCGGGGAGTCGGCGCTCTCCTTCCTGGGGCTGGGCATCAAGGAGCCCATGGCCAGTTGGGGGCTACTTCTGAAAGACGCACAAAACTTCCAGTCGCTTTCGCTCTATCCCTGGCTCCTGACGCCCGGCATTCTGATTTTCATCTCGGTGCTGGCCTACAACTTTCTGGGGGATGCGCTGCGGGATGCGGCCGATGTGCGGCAAAGGGACTGAGGGGCAAGGTAGCTCAGGACGTAGCAAGGCCGGGATGAGCTAAAAGAATCGAACCTTTGAGGACGCAACTAAAGGAGGATTGCATGAACCGTCGGAAGTTGTTGCAGCAGGCCGCCTTCGGGATGGGCTTGGGGGTGCTGGCCCCCTGGCTCTCCGGCAGGGTACTGGCTCAGCAGGCCGGTCAGGCCAACGTGCCCGCCAACCTGTTCCAGGAGATTGGCAAGCGGGGGGGTACCCTGACCCTGCCGCTCGGCTCCACCCCGCAAAGCTGGAATTACTTTGCGGTGATTGACAACTTTGCGTACACCGTGCTGAACAACATCTTCGACCGGCTGATGCAGCTCGACCAGGTCTCCTTCGAGCTGGTAGGGGTACTGGCAGAGTCCTGGACAATTTCTAAGGATGCCCGCACCACCACCGTGAAGCTCCGTAGTGGAGTGAAGTGGTCGGATGGCACGCCGTTCACCGCCGACGACGTGATTTTTACCTTTACCGAAGTGGCCTCGAACACCAACCTGAGGGCCAACCAGGCCGCCACCCTGACGGTAGCGGGGGTGCCCCTGCGCTTCGAGAAGGTGGACGACCTGACTTTCAGGGTGGTTTCGAACAAGCCATACGGGGCCGTGTTGCAAGCCCTGACCTTTTCGCCCATCATGCCCCGGCACAAGCTGGCCGCGTTCAGGCCCAAAGAAGACCCGGGCGGGTACAGCCGGGTCTGGGCCACCAATACCGACCCCAAGGAGATTGTGGGCACTGGACCGTTTGTATTGCAAAGCTACGTACCCGACCAGAAGGTGACGTTGGTGCGCAACCCCAACTCCTGGCGGCGTGACCCCCAGGGCAACCCCCTCCCCTACTTCGACCGGCTCGAGTACCTGATCATCCGCGACCAGAACATCCAGGTAGCCCAGTTCTTGGCGGGAAACCTCGATCAGGTACCCATTACCGGTGCGCAGTTCCCCGACCTCAAACGGCAGGAGGTGGCCACCGGCAAAATTCGGGTTCTGCGGGGCAGCACCATCTATACTTCTCCGCCGCACTGGGGCTTCAACTTTGACGTGCCCAACCCTGAACTGCGAGAGCTTTTCAGGAACCTGACCTTTCGCAAAGCGATGCAGTTTGCGGTCAACCGCAAACGCATCATCGAGGATGTGTACAACGGCCTGGCCAGCCTGCCCGGTCATGGGGTGGCCCCCGGCACGTTCTGGTACTACGACACCCGGAGCTACCTGGGCGAGTGGAGCCTCGAGCGGGCCGCAGGGCTGCTGGACTCGCTGGGCCTCCGTCGGAGTGCGGATGGCCAGCGGCGCTTGCCCAGTGGAAGGGCGCTCGAGTTCGGCTTCACCTATGCCTCGGACTCCCTGCCTTTCTCGGCGATTGCCGCCATTCTGCAAAACGACCTGCGGCAGATTGGCGTAAAGCTCAACCTCCAGGGCATTCAGCAAGGCACCCTGCTGTCCACCGCTACTGGCGGCAACTTTGAGAGCATCCTGATGGCCTACGGCGACCAACCCGACCCCCAGCTCCGCAAGGACATCTGGCAGCCGGGAGGCCAGCTCAACTACTGGCACCGCTCGGTCTGGCCCGAACGCGGCTCTAGCGAGCCCAAGTTCGACCAGATGTTCCCCTGGGAGAGAAACATCTGGGAAATTTTCCGCCAGGCCGAGCAGCTTGGCGACCAGAGCGAGCGCAAGCGGTTATATGACCGCTGGCAGCTTCTTTCGGCCCAGAACCTGCCCGTCATTATGGTTGCCAAACCCGATGCCGTGGCCGCCGGGCACGCCCGTCTGGGGAACTTCTACGCCCGCGACAGCCGGATTATCTTCACCAACTTCAGCATGTTCGAGAAGTAGTCGAGGGTCGAGGGCCTCGAGCATTAGGCGCTTATAAAAGAAACATGTCGTTGCTAACCGACAGGCTGTCTCATGTCTCAGGTCGCAGGCCAGGGGCCACCGCATACCAGAGTCTGTAACGGCTTTGGCATTGTTGGCTCATCAGCGCATCGGGCTATGAATATTCCCCCATCTCTTCGTGGGCTCGCGCCTACCGGCCTCGAGCGTAAGACGAGGCACCGCATCGGGCTATGAATACCCCACCAGCTCACCAAATGCTCGCGCCTACCGGCCTCGAGCGGCTCCTGGACGAACCCTCCTTGTTGGGCAAAAGCGGAAGGTTGGGGCTTCTGACCCATCCGGCAGGGGTGACCCAAAACCTGGTTCCTGCGGCGGTGGCACTTCTGCAAAAAGGTTTGCCGCTTGAGCGCCTGTACGGCCCCGAGCATGGAATTGACGGCTCTGGGCAGGCCGGTGAAGCCCCGGAGCTCGAGACCGATAAAGCGACCGGGCTGCCCACCCACAGCCTCTACGAAAAAACAGTGGCAGAGATGGCAGCGCTTTTGGGGCAGGTAGATACCCTCCTGGTGGACTTGCAAGACGTGGGGGTGCGCTTTTATACCTTTGTCTCCACATTGGTTCAGGTGCTGGAAGCAGCGCGAATGGCAAACATCCGGGTAGTGGTGCTGGATCGCCCCAACCCGCTCGGGTTTGGCCTGGAGGGACCTGTGCTCGAGCCTCTCTTCAGGTCGTTTGTGGGAATGCTGGAGGTGCCTTTGCGGCATGGGCTGACCCTGGGAGAGTGCGGGCGGTTCGTGGAGCCTAAACTTGAGGTGATCCCCTGCGACCCTCAGGCGACTTTTGGCCTGGGGGGGTTGCCCTGGGTGCCACCCTCCCCCAACCTGCCCAACCCGCAAACTGCCCTTCTGTATGTGGGTATGGGCCTGGTGGAAGGCTGCAGCGCCTCTGAGGGGCGGGGCACCACCCTGCCCTTTCAGGTGGCTGGGGCTCCGGGCCTGGACGCCCTCGCCCTGGCCGCGCGTCTGAACAGCCTCGAGCTGCCAGGGGTGCGGTTTCGTCCCACTTACTTCAAACCGACCTTTTCCAAACACCAGGGGGCACTTTGTGCAGGGGTGCAAGTGCACGTAGTAGAGCCCCTTCGGGAAGCGCTGCCGGTGGGTCTGGCGGTGCTGGGCGCCCTGGCCGAGCAAGGGGTCAGCATCCACCCCGATTGGTTACAGAAGCTGCTGGGCATCCCATACACGGCTAGTCTGCTGGAACCCGATCAGGCGCTGGAGCGCACCCGCACCTGGGCCGAACAGGCCCGAAGATACGCCCAGGAATCGCTTCAGGCCGCCTGGCTTTACCCCCGCTAGAGCGGTTGCGTTTGACCCGAGGATAGCAAGCCACCTACTTGATGGCCTCAGCATCCTCCTCGAGCCATCATGATCCCCTGAAACTGTCTGTCCGCGTACCTGGCCTCCCATCCAGGTGGCCACTGCTCGATCAAGGACAAGGCTTTCTTGAAGCCGGATGGTTCAAAATATGTGCATAGCGCTCTAGGTTTCCAACTCGAGCTCCCTAATGGCCTGCGTATAAATGCGCTCGGCTTCCAGGCGCAGGTTGGTTTGCAACAAACGAGCGTACAGGTTTTGATCGAGGGGCTCGAGCTTCAGACCGCGCAGCCAATCGGCGGGCGACTCGCTCTGGCGGTACCTTTGCAGCAGCTCTTGCTGCCAGGCCGCCCGGAAGCGGTCAAGTTCGGGGTGATCCATCCCCTCAAAGGGCAGGGTCTCCTCATCGGTGGGGTGCCACAAGTCCACCCAGATTTCGGGTACGTCTGCCAGCGCATACGGCTTCAAGAAGTACCCCGGTGCGCGGCTGGGCCGCCCCGGTTCCAGGGTGTTCAATAGCTCCGACCACAGCACTCTGAATTCCCCGTCGGACACCTCGAGGGCCTCCAGAAGCGCTTCCTTGCTCCAATCGCGCACCAGCAGCAAAGCCAGCAAAACCCGGGTTTTCTCTCGCTTGAATCGAACCTCCTGGTAGCCCACCCGCACCCGCAGGGTGCCCAGCGCCCGCACCTCGACACAGACCCCTGGGTGGTAGGGCAGGTTCAGCCTTCCGGCTTCCCACCAGAGCCTGCGGCTCAGGTGTGGGGGCGGGGCAAACAGGGTGGGTTTGCTCAGGAAGGGGTAGCGCTCCAACAGTACAACGGCGCTCTTCTGCCAGGAAGCATGTTCGGCCAGCGCCAGCAAAAAGGGGTCATCCACCCCGGCCAGGGCGGGCAGGGCGAAGGCCTGGCCCCGACGCAGGTGGGCCTGGGCGGCCATCAGGGTCATGAAGGCTTCGACCCAGGCGTCGCCTGACTCGCGGGCAAAGCGAACCATCTCGCCAAATGCTTTTTGCTCACCCAGGGCAGCCAGGCCCCCCAGGGGCTCCACCTGTAGCCTCGAGGGCCCTCCTTGCGAAAGCGAGAGCGCGCGTCGGTAGGCTTCGGCGGCCTCCTGCCAGCGGTTCTGCGCCAGCAGCGCATGACCGAGCCGCGCCTCGGCCAGCGCC
>CAZIXH010000333.1:0-3826 GCA_964543055.1 uncultured bacterium | reverse complement strand
GGTGGGGGGTGGAATGTAGCGTTGGGGCATAGAACCGTCCTGTCTAACAGGATAGCGGCATTCGCTTGGGAAGACTGTCCTGTGATGAGGTCTTGTCGGCTTGTCCACAAATATGCCGAACCGCGTAAAGCGCTGGGAATACCGGTCATGGGTGGACAAAGTGATTCGATTGCTTTTCAGAATGCAACCCAGCCCAGACCCAATAGCGTATGTTGGGAGTGTGAAACTTCGAGGTCAGCTCATGCGGCTGGGGGTACCGTGGTTTGTGGAAGGGCCAGCCTCACGCCGCAGATATGTTCAACTGTACCGCGCGTTGGAACAGACCGGCTCACAAATCGCCGCTCGTATCGGTAGCGCTAAGTCTTCTCGGGTCGAGAAAACCATCCGCCACATCATCGGCATCGAACGCTGGGGACAAAGGCGTTTGCAAGTTGCGCTGGGCGAGCTTTTGTTGATGGACGGGCACCAAACCTATAAGCCACAAGAGGGCCTTACAAACGAAAGACTGGCCGAGGAATTTCAGGCCACCCGCCAGCAGACTTTGGCCCTGGTCAAGCGCCTGGAAAACGTTCCTAACAGTGAAAAAATCCCGCACAACAGTCTTGGGCCACTCTCGTGAAGGGCTGGCTCTTTTATCTGAATGTCCGCGCCGACCTGGAGAGCCGCCGACTGAGGTAGCCAGGGGCATTGTGCAAAGAGCCAGTTGGAATCGAGTTCTGGTTCGCGGTACCTTAGGGTATGCGGCTCAAGACGAAGTTCTGGCTCGAGTCCGATGCCGGCCACTTTTTGCTTGGGCCCGGCACGCTGCGCCTGTTGGTTGCGGTAGCCGAGCAGGGCAGCCTTAAGGCCGGGGCCAAGGCCATCGGACTGAGCTATCGGGGTGCTTGGGACAGGCTCAAAAAAGCCGAGGAAGGGCTGGGCTTTCCTCTTCTGGAGCGCCACTCAGGTGGTGAGAGGGGTGGCGGCAGCAGCCTCACTTCAGAGGCGATGGAACTTGTTGAACGGTATCGGCGTTTTGTGCAGGGTGTTCATGGGGAACTCGAGGCCCGCTTTGCAGAGGCTTTTGCCGACTGGCCGAGAGTGGTCAAAGACTTGCAAACTGTAAAACAAAAAAAGGACAAATAGCAGTCTATATAAGCGCGTTTTACAAATTTGTGTGTTTTATTTGTAAAGCGTTGACGTATAATGTGTTATATGTTAGTATACAAATGCCAGACGCTTCATGTACCACTCCCCGGTTGCCAGACCGGGGAGTCCTCCTGTTTAGAGGGCTTTTCTCGAAGATGGAGCCATCGGGGGTTATGAATCCTCATGTCACAAGTAAAACACTTGCCAGGATAGGCAAGTGTTTTAGGAAGCCGCGATCAGATTTCAGGATTAAAGGCTGCTGGAGCTACTGCTTCGGGACGTTTGGTCTGAGCGATAATCTCACGCACGCGCTCGCCCTGTACGATTTCAGACTCCAAGAGTTCCTCGGCTAGCCGGTGCATGGCCTCAGTGTTGCTGGACAACACCTGCTTGGCTTTTTCGTAGGCCCGATCCAGAATGGCCTGAATATCGGCGTCAATCAGGCGGCTGGTTTCTTCGGAGTGGTCTTGCTTTTTGGCGATTTCTTCTCCCAGGAAAATCGGCCCCTGGTTAGAACCCCAGGCCACGTTCTTGAAGTGATCTCCCATGCCCCAGTCCAGCACCATCTGCTTGGCCAGGCTGGTGGCCTGCTTGAAGTCGTTGGCGGCTCCGGTGGTGATGGTGCCCACAAATAGCTCCTCGGCAGCCCGGCCAGCCAGGGTCATGGCCAGGGTGTCCTCGAGGTGCTCCTTACTCATCAGGATGCGCTCCTCGGGCTTGCTCCAGCGCACCCCCAGGGCCATCCCGCGGGGTACAATCGAGACCTTCTCGGTCTTGTCAGCATAGGGCAGTACCTCACCGGCAATAGCGTGACCCGCTTCGTGGTAGGCCACCGCCCGCTTTTCCTGCTCACTGAGTTTGAGGGTACCCCGCTCCAGACCCAGCATGATTTTGTCGAGCGCGGTTTGGAAGTGTACGTTGGCAATCTCGGTGGCGTTTTCGCGGGCGGCTTGCAGGGCGGCTTCGTTCACCAGGTTTTTCAGGTCGGCGCCGCTAAACTGCGGAGTGAGGCGGGCCAGGTTGTTCACATCCACATCGGGGGCGAACTTCTTGCCCCGCATGTGCACCTGCAAAATTTCTTTGCGCTCTTCCAGGGTGGGTAGCCCAATAACCACCTGGCGGTCAAAACGTCCGGGCCGCAACAGGGCCGGGTCCAGAATGTCCGGGCGGTTGGTCGCGGCTAGCACGATTACACTGGTGTCCTTCTCGAAGCCGTCCATCTCCGAGAGGATCTGGTTGAGGGTTTGCTCCCGCTCGTCGTGGCCGCCGCCAATACCGGCGCCACGCTTGCGCCCAATCGAGTCGAGCTCGTCAATGAAGATGATTGCGGGGGCATTGCGACGGGCCTCCTCGAACAAGGTGCGCACCCGGCTGGCCCCTACCCCCACAAACATCTCCATGAACTCCGAGGCCGAAACCGAGAAGAAGGGTACACCAGCCTCCCCGGCCACAGCGCGGGTCAGGAGGGTTTTGCCGGTTCCTGGCGGCCCAACCAGCAGCACGCCCTTGGGAATCTCGGCCCCAATGGCAATATATTTCTGCGGGTTCTTGAGGAAGTCCACCACCTCCATCAGTTCCCGCTTGGCCTCGGTGTGACCGGCCACATCCTTGAAGGTGGTGTTGACCCGTTTTTCCTTACCGTACTGGCGGGCCCGGCTCTGCCCAAACTGCATAACCTGTCCGGCCCCCCCTTGCGAACGCATGAAGAAGAACCACCAGAAGCCAATCAGAAGCAGAATCGGCAGGAGGGTAAACAGCAACTGTCCCCACATGCTGGGGGGGCGGTTGGTGATTTCGACCCCATTCTGGCGCAGCAGGTTGGTGAACTGCGGGTCGCTGAAGCCCGAAGGGAGCGCAATCACCGTAAAGCGGTCGGTGGTTTCGGTGGCATTGCCAACCTGAATGCGCTCGGGGGCTTTGAAAAAGCCGTTGATACGGCCCTCTTGCAGTATCACCCGGGCTACCTTACCTTGCTCGACATAAGCGATGAAATCGCTATACGGGATTGTCGTACGGGCGTTGTTGCTGCCGCCAAATAGGGTAAAGAGCCAATAGGCCAGGATGACGACAATGACCAAGCTCCAGGGGTTGATACGCGTAGGCAAAACGTAACCTCCATTGGGTGCCCGCCAGGCGGGCGATGCATAATTCACCGATTCAACGGCGAACTGACGCACCTTAACTGAGTATATGGTACTCAATCCCGGTGTGAGGAATGAGTCCTAGGGTGTAAAGCGGTTAGGGGAGAAGGTTTATGCGGGGTATTGTTTGGTTTTCAAATCTGCATTGCTCATTTCCAAAACCATACTGTGCTTCGCAATACCTGATTGCTATGTCAGATTGAGTGCGGTGGACCATACATGCTGAGGGTGCTCTGTGAAGAGCGCGATGAGCTGGAGATGGCTGGTGCTTTGCCTTTGGCAGCGAGTTCCATTGTTTTGAGTTCGTAGCCTGTTGCTTATCCTTCGGCACTCATTGCTTTCAGCTTTCCGCCTTATGATGGATGGCAATGCAAGCGGTTCTCGAGGCCCTCCACCAAGGCGATTACGATACGGCGTTTGAGACGTTGGTACGCACTCTTGCGCTGGCGCAGGGGCAGGATGCAGCCGAGGCGGCCTTGCTGCTGGCCGAGGCTTATTCGCTGTATGGGGAAGGGGGCATTGAGGGGGCCAACCGGGCCCTGGAGGAAGGCCTGGGC
>CAZIXH010000332.1:0-2634 GCA_964543055.1 uncultured bacterium | reverse complement strand
CTTCGGGCGTTTCGATGGGGCAGATGCGGCCGTAGTGGGTGCGGTGCACGTCACGCACATCAAACCCCGCCCGTTCGCGGGTCAGGCCGCCCGGCCCCAGCGCGGAAATGCGCCGCTTGTGACGTAGCTCCGAGAGGGGGTTGGTCTGGTCTTTGAACGGACTGAGCTGGCTGCGCCCAAAGAACTCGCGGATGGCGGCTACCAGAGGACGGTTGTTGACCAGTTTGGCCGGGGTGGCGCTTTCGGGTGTGCCCAGCAACATGCGCTCGCGCACCCCACGCGCCAGCCGCGAAAGCCCCACCCGGAACTGGTCGGCCAGCAGCTCGCCTACGGTGCGGATGCGGCGGTTACCCAGGTGGTCAATGTCGTCGTACTCGTAGCCGGGCTCACCGCTCTGCAGGGCGAAGAGGTATTTGAGCACCGGCAGCAGGCCTTCGTCTTTGAACTCGCCGTTCTCAAACTTGATGAGCATGCGACCCGAGAGCTGAATGCCCAGTTTTTGCTGGGCCTTGTACTTGCCCGCCTCGCCCAGGTCGTAACGGCGCGGGTCGGACAGCAGCGAGTGCAGGTAGGTAATGGCCTTGTCGCGCTTAGGTGGGTCGCCGGGACGCAGCTCGGTGAAGAGTTTGAGCAAGGCTTCATCCACGCCCATCTCGAGGGCTTTGTTGCCACGGTACTGGGCTTCCAGCAGGCCGGGGAGCAGGTCGGGGTAGGCCGAGAGTTCCTTGCTGAGGCTTTCTGCGGTAAAGCCCAGCACACGCAAAAGCAGCGCCAGGGGGAACTTCTTCTTGTTGACCTTCATCACCACCACACCGGACTGCTCGAACTCGAGGTCAATCCAGGGGCCGCGCTTGGGCAGGGGGATCACCGAGGCCACATACTTACCAGGGCGGGCCTGGTCGACGGTGAAGTACACCCCTGGTGAGCGGTGAATCTGGGAAACGATCACCCGGTCTGCCCCATTGACGATAAACGAGCCGTCTTCGGTCATGAGGGGGAGGTCGCCCAGGAATACCTCGTCTTCTTTGAGCAAGCCGGTGTCCTTGTGCACCAGCAGCAGCTTGGCATACAGGGGAGCCTGGTAGGTCAGGTCTTTCTCCCGGCACTCGTCCTGGTCAAAAGGCGGGTCGCCCAGGCGGTACTCGAGGAAATCCAGTACCAGCCCCCGCCCTTTTTCTCCTTCCTCGATCGGGAAGGTCTCTTTGAAGGCCGCTTGCAGGCCAATGGCCTCCCGCTTAGAGGGAGGAACTTCGGCCTGCAAGGCTTTGGTGAAGGAGTCAACCTGAATTTCGGTCAGGGGTGGGAGGGGAATAACTTCTGTAATCTTGCCGAACCGCTCTATCTTCATCAAAACACCTCGTAACCCGTGGGCTTTCGTCCGCGCCTTCGGGCACGGATACGGCTTGCTCTGGGCCTTGTGGGGGGTTTTCGTAAGCTAACAGGGTTCTTCCGCAGGCGAAAAATTCCCTGCGGCGGCTGATTCTTACGCTTTTTGTGGAACACACCGGGGGTGCAGGCCACAAAACACGTCTAGAAGCATATCACATTTTTACACACAAATGCAACATGCACCCTGAAGCTTCAAGCTGCTGAGAGGGATTGTAGCACAGGATGAGATGTTTGAGGAGTGCGAATTGCCGGAAGAATGGGGGAGCACACCAGAACCCTCCTCTGCCTCCTCTCGCTCACGGGAAGGCAGGAAGGTCTGGATGCTGCAATGCTGGAATCAAAAAACAGATTACAAAGCGAAAAGCTCTGGATGCTGTCTTTCTTAATTCCAGAACAATTGCTCAGGTCGGGTTGGTTCGTGATCCTTCAGCAACGAATCAGCCGAGTCTGATACCAAATCTGCTCAGAAGTGACCCAAAAACGATGTACAAGTCCCTCGGACGCGCCTCCTGGCGCGGCAAGTGAGGGGCGCGTTTAGCGCCGCTCACGCGCAGCGTTGGTTGATAAATGAGCCCAGAAAACCAACTTTTTAGCCCACCTGGAAGCTGGGAAGGATTACAGGAAATCGCCCAGTATGCGCTCAACCTGGTCGGTCTCGATGAGGAAAGCGTCGTGACCGTGGGGGCTATGAATCTCGCGGTAGATGCCGCCACTCAAGCCAGCCATCTCCCGAACCTCCTGGGCGGTGTAAAGGACGTCCGAATTGATGCCCACAAACAAACTGGGAATGCCCTTGAGCTGGGCCAGGGCCGACTCCACGCCTCCGCGCCCCCGGCCCACGTCGTGGGTGTCCATGACCTCAGATAACACCAGATAGGCATTCGCATCAAATCGCTTGGCGAACTTTTCCCCCTGATACAGCACGTAGCTTTCGCCGCGCTCCGGATGATGCTGCCAGCGCAGCCGGAAGGAGTCGGGCGAGCGGAAGGAAAGCATGGCAATGGCCCGGCCAAGCTGCAAGCCCAGGGGCTGCTCGGCGTAGTAACCCCCCTGGTAGCCGGGGTCGGTCAGCACGGCTTCCCTCGAGAGCCGGTTGAAGGCGCGGGCCCAGGGGCCGTGCACCGCTGGAGCCGGCAGCACCACCACCTGGTGCACACGCTGCGGATAGATCAGGACAGACTCGAGGGCCACCATTCCCCCCAAACTGCCACCCAAAAGGGTCCCCTTCGCGAACCCCCAAAAACC
>CAZIXH010000331.1:0-3827 GCA_964543055.1 uncultured bacterium | reverse complement strand
TTGGGCCACCACGGCGGGCAGGTCGAGGTTCACGCAGTGCCGGCTGTGTCCGGTGGAGAGGGCCGCAGCGGTGGAGTCGTCAATGCCCACCATGCGGGGCGTGACCCCCAGAACCGCCCCACGCGCCATCCGCGACTCCTTGTCGGTCTCGAGGCGCACCTCGAGCACCTGGCGGTAGTCGAGCGACTGCTCAACCTGGCGGGTGATGAGCGAGATGCCCCGGTCCCGCAGCAGGGGCCGCGCCGAGACCAGGTTGGTCGCCCCCACTTCCAGCACCTGGTCTAAAAGCCCCTTGGCCACCGCCGAGGCGATGGGGTCGGGGTTTTTCTCGAACTCCCCGTAGTAGGAAACCTCTACCGTTTGAGGGCGGCCCTGGGTTATCTGGGCCAGCAGCTTGCCTAAAGCCTCGCCGAGCGGCAGCCAGGCCGAGAAAAGCTGCAAGCCCTCGGCATCGAAGCCGGTGTTGAGGGCATGGGCCAGGTTGCCTTGCAGGGTCTCGATGACGCGCTCGAGCACCGCCTCCCCTACCCGCTCCTGGGCTTCCAGGGTGTTGGCCCCCAGGTGGGCGGTATGCACCACCCTGGGGTGATGCACCAGTGGGTGTTCGGCGTTGGGAGGCTCCTCTACAAACACGTCCAGGCCCGCCCCCCACAGGTGCCCCTCGTTCAGTACCTCTACCAGGGCCTTTTCGTCCACAATGCCGCCCCGCGCCGCATTCACCACCACCGCCCCTTTGGGCAGGAGGTACAGCTCGCGGCGGCCAATCATGCCCCGGGTCTCCTCGGTGAGCGGGGTATGTACGGTCAGGAAGTGGCTCTGGCGCAGCATATCGGCCAGATCGTCCAAAAGCTCCACCCCCAGGGTCTGGGCCCGGCTGCGGGGGATGTAGGGGTCGTAGGCCAGCACCCGCATGTCAAAGCCTTTGGCAAACTTGGCCACCTGCCCTCCAATGCGCCCCAGGCCCACAATCCCGATGGTCTTGTGGTTCAGCTCGAGGCCCAGGTACTTGCGGTCCCACTGGCCCTGGCGAATCTTCTGGTCCGACTCCACCACACCCCGCGCCGTCGCCAGCAACAGGGCCCAGGCCAGCTCCGCCGCCGAGCGGGTGTTGGCCTCGGGCACGTTCACCACCAGAATGCCCCGGCGAGAGGCGGCCTCGAGGTCCACGTTATCCACCCCCACCCCACCCCGGCCCACCACCTTGAGGTTGACCCCGGCCTCGAGCAGCCTGGCATCTACCTGGGTACGGCTGCGCGTAATGAGAGCGTCATACTGCCCGATTACCTGCAAGACCTCTTCCCGAGCCATTCCGGGCCGATAATCGAGCCGAAGGTCCGGGTGCTTCACCTCACCCAGCCGCATTTCATCGGTTACAAGCACTTTCCACATAGTTTTGTCCTGGGAGCCAGCCGGTGTACCCCGGCATTCGCCCCAACCTTATCACCTTGTCCCAGATGGCACAAGCTCTTGGAGAAGGCGACAGGCTTTCGTCATCATGGCTAAATATCGTAGTCAGACCCCTCCCATCCAGCAACACGGGGTTACCACCAGCAGGGTTCCAGAAAAGAAAGCAGGGCTCCAACAAACGTGGGGTGTGGCCCCCTCTCCCACAGTGCAGAGAGGGAAAGGGCGAAACCATGAAACCCTGCCCCATCCAATCCCAAGAGACCCCAGAACAAACCCTGTGCTAGACTTACGGAACAGGTGTGACCTAACCCAAAAACCCTGGTGACGGGCCGATAGCCCGAACCACAAAGGAGAAACTGCATGAAAATAGCCATCGTAACCGACTCGACCTCCGACCTACAGGCCCGCGCTGCGGAGATGGGCGTGGAAGTCGTACCTCTCTACGTCAACTTCCAGGGCAAAATCCACAAAGACTGGGTGGAAATCACCCCCGCCGACATCTTCGCCGGGGTAGCCGCCGGGGCCGCGATGCCCAGCACCAGCCAGCCCTCCCCCGCCGACTTCAAGGCCGCCTACGAACGCGCCCTGCAAAAAGCCGACCACGTACTCTCGATTCACATCTCCTCCAAGTTATCCGGTACGGTAGGCTCGGCCAACCTGGCCGCGCAGGAGTTCCCCGGTAAGGTTACGGTCTTCGATTCGCTGGCCGCCAGCATGGGCATCGGGATGATGGTCGAGCGGGCCAAGGAGCTTCTGGATCAGGGGGCCGACCTGAAGCAGGTACTCGTCGAACTCGAGCGCATCCGCGCCGACCACATCGTGCGCTTCACCCTGGCGACCCTGGACTACCTCAAGAAAAACGGTCGCATTGGCGGGGCCCAGGCCCTGCTGGGGGGCCTGTTGGGCATCAAACCCATCCTGACCGTCAAGGAAGGCAAGGTCGAGGCCGCAGGCCGGGCCAGGGGCGAGAAAAAAGCCCTGGCCGAGATGGTCGAATCCCTCAAGACCTGGGCCGCAGGCCGCCAGAAAATCCGTATCTACTACCTCTACAACGCCGAAGAAAGCGACGTGGCCGCATTCAAAGCCGCCGTACAGGCCACCGGGCTGCCCCTGGAAGAGCGCATTACCAGTAGCATCGGGGGCGTGATTTCCACCCATACCGGGCCGGGGCTTTACGGGTACTACGCCTACAGCCTGTGAAAGGCCCTGTGCAACGCCGATAGCTCATAGCCAGTAGCGGATAGCTAGGCACTGAGTCCGGATATCCGACTTGTGGCGGAGATTAAGCGACTGTTTCGGTACGGGGATACGGCCATGATGCTTGCGCCTGCGGCCACATCGGCTATACTCGGCTGAATCAGGTTTTTTGCAAACGCAAAGGGGAGGTGAAGATGGAACGTACCGCGTTTGTGGCCGATTCAACCCTGGGCCTGAGCCCCCAGGAAGCCCTCGAGCGGGAGGTGTATGTAATCCCGCAGCAGGTCATCATCGAAGGTCAGAGCTACCGCGACTATGTGGAGATGACCCCGGGCGAGGTGATAAAGGCCCAGCTCGCCGGCAAAAAGGTGGGTACCAGCCAGATTTCACCGGTGGATCTGGAGGCTTTGTATAAGGATTTGCTCGAGAAATTCGACCGGATCGTTTCGGTTCACGTCTCGAGTAAGCTTTCGGGCACCTGCTCCACAGCCCGCATGGTGGCCGAGAAATTCGGCAACCGCGTCAAGGTGCTGGACAGCCTGAGCCTGAATGGGGGGCTTTCCTTCGTTATTGAAGAGGCCCGGCGCAAGCTCTCGGCGGGGGTACCCTGGGACAAACTGGAAGAAGCCATTGCACCCCTGGTAGAGCGGCTGCGGGGCTTTGTATTGCCAGCCACGCTGGAATACCTGCACCGAGGCGGGCGCATAGGAGGCTTGCAGCACTTCATCGGTTCCCTGCTCAAGCTGCTGCCGGTGCTCGAGGTGCGGGATGGGCTGGTAAGGCCCCTGGCCCGGGCCAGGGGCTGGCACAAGGGCTTAGAGGAACTTTCCCAGGCTTTTCACCAGGCTTTTCCCGAGGGAGCCCGGGTGATCCTGGCCCACGCCTACAACCCCCAAGGCATCGAGGAACTCCGCAAGCTCATCAGCCAGGAGGGCGTGGTGATTGAGGACGTGCGCGAATGCGGCCCCGCCGTGGCCGCCCATACCGGCCCCGGCACGGTGGCGCTGTTCGCTGCACCAAGGTGAGCCAGGGTTCACACACCTGTGCAAAGCTCGAGGGCACCCACGCTCGCCACTTGGCCTTGGTCAAACCCCGCGCTGAAAGCACAGCGCCCTTTGGCCTCTGGCGTTCAGCCTTCGGCTGACAACACCCCCCCTCCCCTGTTATTGCTTTCCCTTACACCCATCTTACCCTGCCGACGACCCCCCCTGTGTAGATCTCGG
>CAZIXH010000330.1:0-4606 GCA_964543055.1 uncultured bacterium | reverse complement strand
CCACTACCTGCAAAGGCTCAAACTTCAGACCCATTCTGGCGTGTTTGTACTCCGTCGCAGGCTCATTGCTCGCAAGTTGACACTGGATAGAAGTGACCTCTATGCCTTCCTGGACACGGCTGCTTGAGTCTTGCGTAACTTGAGTACTATTTTTGGAAGTGAGAGACCAGCTACAGAAGTAAATAGATTGGTTTATCGCCTAAAAGGCGATTTGAGCGAACATAAAGCTCTGATCGAGCGGGTTTATATCCGCTTTGTTTTCAAAGGGAATGTTGATGATGCAGAAAAATCTGCTGGTTTGATGGAGCGGAAAGAAGAGTTGGAGGGAAAAAGATTCCTTCTCGATAATTTCTTTACGCCCAGAAATGTCGATTTAGCAGTTGATTTTGTTTCTGATACAAGTCCACCACCCCCTCCACCATCCCCTCCTACTTTCGAGGTTAGGTTTTCCGAAAAAGTTAGTGCTGAGGTTTTGCCGGATGGCAAGAAGCTCTACATTGGCTTTGCTCCTATAATGGACTTGTACGCAATATACAAGAGCCTGGGCCAAAAGTTCTTGAGTCGAAACATACGTTCGGGTCTTTCAGCTGACAAGCCACCCAATAAAAAAATTCGTGAAGCTCTAAAAAACATCGTTATCAAGAAGCAAGAACTACCCGAGGCTTTTGTTTTCCATCACAATGGTGTGGCGCTGGCTTCAAGTAGTGCAAATTTTGAAAACAGCAAGGTTGTGCTAAAGTCACCCTATCTGCTCAATGGAGCCCAAACTCTCAAAAGCCTAGAAAAGTTTATAGAAGATGGCCGTAATAATCCTGCTTTTGAGCAAAACAAAGTTCTACTAGATCGAATAAAAGTCTTGGTAAAGTTGATTGAGGATGACCCGCACAGTGAATTCATTACCAGTGTAACCATATCGAACAATCGTCAAAATCCAGTTGAAGCCTGGCACTTGAGAGCCAATGACCGAATCCAGTGTGATCTTGAAGATATGTTTAACGGAGTGGGCATATTCTATTCTCGCCAGGAAAATGCTTTTTTCAATCTTTCAACCCCAGAACTTGAATCTTTAGGCATCATAGAAACGACTAGAGATATTCGTATTCGCCCGTTAGCTCAGACTTTTCTTGCAACTCAAGGTGAGGTAGATAAAATTAGTCGGCTTACTGAAGTATTTGAAAATCAAAAGCTCTACGAAAAAACCTTCCGTCATGAGTACCTAAGGGCAGATACCAGAAAAATTGTGCTTGCCTATAAGGTTCAGTATTTTGTTGCTGGCGTTGTGAAGTTTTTGGAAGATAGTTCGAGTCCTGCTCCAAGCTACCTGAAGAACGTGGTGAGCAAGGCCCGTAATCTAGTTTGGGCGCTTCTCATTCAAGGCATACTTAATGATTCCAACCTAGATAGCTACGTCGAGGCTTATGGGACGGGCCTGACACGAGAGACTAGTTTTCGAGAAATCCTCAAGCAGATTGCAAGAACCAGAATCGTACCAATCATAAAAGAAGTCCTCCGGGATAGTTCCTATCAAGAACGGATCCAAAAGGACAAATTAGATTTTCTAAGAACCAATGACATGTACAGTCGTTGTATGAACGTCGCAGCCGAAAAATACGGCTGGAAGAAAAGATCATTCTAATGCCTTTTGACTTTCACAACTTTAGTATGTGCCTTTGTACACGACAAACACCTCAGTTCCGTGTACACTGTTGTTAGGTACCCATTGCTGGGTCATTGGGAAGTTGTTACAGTATGCGTTATTCAGTTGGTTCGCGCCGCCGTAGACCCAAGCGCGGCATGGCCGGGGGCAATGGGCCTCAGGCACTGCCGCAATCCCGCCGCCGTGTGACTTCGGCGGGGGGGGTGGTATTGCGCGAGAGGGCCGGAGGGAAGGGCCTCGAGGTTCTTCTAATCGCCATTAAGGACGGGCGGGTCTGGAGCCTGCCCAAAGGCCAGGTGGAGCCGGGGGAGCGCTTTTTTCAGACAGCCGTCCGCGAAGTACGCGAAGAGACCGGCATCGAGGCTAAGGTGCTAGCCCCCCTGGGCAGCATCCGCTACCACTTCACGGTCAAGGACGACGGCATCCAGACCACCGTCACCAAGGAAGTCCACCACTTTCTGATGGGCTATGTGGGGGGGACGCCCCGACCCCAAAAAGAAGAGGTGGACGGGGTGGACTGGTTTCTGGTGCCCGAGGCCCTCAAGCGGCTCTCGCACCAGAACGAGCGCGACGCCGTGCTGAGGGCGCTGGCTCAGTGGGAGGCCAAAGCGACCGTTGGCACACCTGGCTAGGTGCTGCTTTCAGGGTCGAAGGTTCGATGTTGACATCTAATACCAACTCTGCGCGTGAGCAGCGCTAAACGCGCCCCTCACTTGCCGCGCCAGGGGGCGCGTCCGAGGGACTTGTATATCGCTTTTGGGTCACTTCTGGGCAGATTTGGTATAAAGGCAGCTCTTGTCAGCTCTTTTTCTTGAACACATCGGTAAAAGGGGCTGTGATGAGCAGTATCAGCACCAGCAGGCCAATGCCCACCACGCCGCCCAAAATCCATTCCATTGGCGTTACGCTCGAGAGCATCTACTTACCTCCACATCTCCGCAAAGCATAACATACCCCCTATGGGTATTTGAAGCCTGACGTCCGGGCAAGGGCTTTAGCCCCAGGCCGGTCTTCGGGCCAGACGGAAGGGGGTCAGATCGAACGAGGTTTGCCCATGCAGGGCCAGCTCGGCCAGGGCCTCCCCCACTGCCGCTGAGTGCTTGAAGCCATGCCCGGAGCAGGGCGAGGCCACCAGAATGCGCTCGGAGTCAGGGTGGTGGTCGAGAATGAAGTCGCCATCGGCGGTGGAGGTGTACAGACAGGTAGCGCTCCTGAGGCAGCCGGGGCCCAGCCCCCTCAGGCGGCCCTGCACGTAGCGCAGCATGGCCTGGGTTTCGGCTTCGAATACCTGGCGCTGCACCTGGTTAGGGTGGGTAGGGGTGTGGGCCTGTTCGGTGGCCACCTTCACGCCTTGCGAAACCTGGGGGAAGCCATAAAAGTGTTCTCCCTCGGCGCTGCCGAACATCCAGATAAAGATGGGGAAGCGCTCCGGCAGGTAGGCTTGGGGATCCTGGGACTCGAGCCAGAACAACACCTGACGGTAGACCCGCAGCACCCGTGCCAGGGGCTCCCCCAGCAGTTCGGCGGCCCAGGCCCCTGCGCTCACCACCACCTGGGCGGCCTGGTAGCGGGCCTGGTCGGTTTCGACCTCTACCCCATCTTTCAGGGGAATGATTCGCCGGACGGTTTCGCCAGTGTGTACGGCAGCGCCCAGGCGCTGGGCCTGCTCGAGCTGCACCTGCACACAGCGCTCGGGGTAAACGAGCCCCGCCCCTGGCTCGTAGTAGCCGGTCTCGTCGCCCTTCAGGCTAAACTGTGGGAAGCGTGCTTCAATCTGGGCGGGGTTCAGCACCTCGTGGGGAATGCCAAACTGCCGAGCGGCCTCCAGGGTGCGCTCTAAAAACTGCGGCTTGCCGTGGTGCAGGGCCTGGCCCACCGCACCACTCAGAATCAGGCCCCCGCAGGCCAGAAAAAGTGAGGCGCCGGTCTGGGCCTCGAGCTCCCGCCATATCTGGTGTGAACGCAGCACCAGCGGCACGTAAGCGGCCCCCTCGCCGATGGCCTGCCGGGTAATGCGGGTCTCGCCGTGGCTAGAGCCGTAGATGTGCGGAGGCACGTGCCGGTCTATCCCAATTACCCTGGCCCCGCGCCGGGCCAGCTGGTACAGGCTAGCGCTGCCCATAGCACCCAGGCCCACCACGGCTACGTCGGCAGTGTTCATAACCTTCAGCATACTGCCACCCTTCTGCCAGCGAGGCTCGAACAAAGGGTGATGGGCTTCAGGCGCTCAAGGAAACCGCAGAAGGTTTGCCCTCTTCGCTCTTTCAGGGTTCCAGAATCACCTTGCCGGTGTTCTTACGGCTTTGCACAAAAGCAAAAGCCTGAGCGGCCTCCTCTAGCTTGAACCGCTCACCCACCACCGGCCTGACCTTACCGGAAGCCAGCAAAGGCATCAGGAAAGCGGTGGCCGCTTGCATCAGGGCGGGGTCGCTCAGGAAGGGGGTGAGCCAGACGCCTATCACGCTCTGGTTGCCCTTCATCAGGCCCACCGGGTACATCTGGGCCATCTCGCGCGAGGCCGAGCCAATCACCAGCAGGCGGCCCCGGTAGGCCAGCATCTTGAGGCTTTGGGCAAAGCCCACGCCCCCCACCACCTCCATCAGGATGTCCACCCCTTGGCCCTCGGTGGCGTTTTTGACGGCATCCACCAGGTTGTCCTGGGAGTTGAGCAGGGTCACGTCGGCCCCCAGACTACGGCACAGGGCCAGTTTTTCCTCGCTGCTGGCCAGGGCCACCACCCGCAGGCCCAGGGCCCTGGCAATCTGGATCGAGGCCGTACCCAGCGCTCCGGCTGCCGCTTGAATCAAGACCCATTCCCCCGGCTGGGCTCTCGCCTGGGTTTGCAGGGCAAAGTAGGCGGTGAAGTAGGAAACCGGAAAAGCCGCTGCCTCGGCAGCGCTCATGCCTGGTGGAACCGGCAGTACTGAGCGGGCATGGACTACTGCATAC